>NZ_KV815564.1:0-6216 GCF_001814285.1 Enterococcus sp. HMSC076E04
CGAGTTATTTACACAAAATTATTGACGCTCCCTTAGGTTCGTGATACATTGGCATAGAAATTATTTGCAAATTATAAGTTTACATCATTTAATTATAGTTACATACTATTTTCCCCCCTCATTCTCTGATATTCCAAAGATAATTTCTACTTTGTTTTGATTTTTGCAGTGATTCACATGACAAAAATGTTCGACTTTTCGATTGTATTTCTTACTTCAATTCATTAATAATGTGATTGTCACTTGTTTCATTTATTTAATCATTAGGAGGGGAAAATTTGAATACTGTTCGTTTGAAAAGAGGACTTTCTACCTTTGACTTGAAAATTTTAGGGATTACATTGATGTTTGTCGATCACATTCATCAAATGTTTTATCCGTTTGGTGTCCCCGACTGGCTGGATTGGTTTGGTAGACCAGTTGCTACTTTGTTCTTTTTTATAAGCGTTGTAGGCTTCTCACATACACATGATAAAAAGAAATATATGCAGCGGCTTTATCTCTCAATGGTTCTTATGGCCTTTTTTACTTATTTTTTAGGTAATATCGTTCATTATGATGAAGTAGTATTAATGAATAACATTTTCAGAGATCTGTTTATTGGTACGGTCATGATGTATGCAATCGATCTTTTCACTGAAGGAAAAAATACAGGAAGTTGGAAAAAGATTGTTACAAGTATTCTCTTATTCATTTTACCAATCTTGCTCTCATTATTTATCCCGTTGTTATTTTCTAGTCCTGTTATCCTTCAAAACAAAGTTGTTTTTATACTGATTACATCATTTTTACCTGCACTGCTTTTGGCAGAAAATAGTTTTATGGTTCTTTTGATTCCTTTGCTTTATTTAGCAAGAAATCATCGTAACATTCAATGTGTCATCATTTCGATTGTTGCTGGAATATTCTTCTTTTTAGGTACGACCCAGTGGATAATGATCTTTTCAATCATCCCAATCTTGCTATATAACGGACAAAAAGGAAAAGGAATAAAATATTTCTTTTATATTTTTTATCCGGCACATATTGCCCTATTATATTTGCTGTCTGCCTTTTTATATAAATACTAGACTGATGAATGACCATTTCGATTCAGTTCCTGTCTTTAGTCTTTTTTACCCATTCCATGTTACAATCGCTTTGCAATCGATCTCAAAAAAGGAAGCAGGAGGGAAAAAGATGAAGCAACTATTACCGTTTTTGACATATAATGGTCAAGCAGAAGAAGCAATCAATTGGTATCACAAAGCTTTTCCTAACTCCCAAATCACTAAGTTGAATCGGTATGGGGATGCGAGCAAAGAGGAATCGGATCTTATCCTTGAAGGTAAACTTAAGTTAGGCAATCAAGTAATTGGATTTTTGGATATGTCAAAAGATTTCCCTGCGCCTGTCTCCACCTGGGCATCTACCATTTTGATTGAAGTAGATAATCAGGAAGAATTTGATCAGGCATTTAATACATTAAAAGATAGCGGAACCGTAATGATGCATGAAAAAAATTACGAAAAGTATACGGAAGTTTGCTGGGTGACTGACAAGTTTGGCTTTACTTGGCAACTGTTATTCTAGTCATGAGATAAAACGAAAAAGCGATAGTTGACTTTCCATATTTAGTGGATGGCAACTATCGCTTTTTCTCTCGAGTAGCATTACTTTTCTAATTTGAATAATTCGTCTAACGCATTGGAGAATGTTGTTATTTCAAAATCTGGAAATTTCTTTTTAAATTTATCAGAATTAAACTTGTTATCATAATGATATCTAGGTAGTAACTCTTTTAGCTCTTGCATATTTTTATTGAATATAGAACCAAGATCAAACATCCATTGTTTGATCACTTTATATTTTACCGGTTTGCACAACTTTTCTTCCATCAACTTTATCATCTCTTCATATGTTCGACTTACATCACAAGGTAGATGCCAAGTTTGGTTATAAGTGTCAGGATGATTTGCTAAAAGTGCCATGGCTTTACTAGCATCAGGTGTCCAAATCAAGGTCCTTAAAGTTTGATCAGAAATTGGTACCAAAGCAGTCTTATCGTCTTTCACTCGGTTAAACAATAAACTGTTTGTAATACTTTGCGTCTTATTAGGTCCATAAAATTCAGGAGCGCGACAAATCATCACATCGATGTCAGGATTCTCCATTTCAGTCACTAGCGGATCTGCCATTTTAGCTCGAACAGTGGATTTGATACCATCATAAATAAATTTGCTATCCTCAAATTGTTCCGTGTCATTTTTTTCGTACATATAAGTGTTATCGAAAAAAACTAATTTCGCCTTTGTTTCTTTACAAGCCTGTATGACATTTTCTAACATGATTTCAAATTTTGTTTTCCACTGTTCGGAGTCCATCGGTAATCCTGCAGCAAAATAAACAATCTCACTTCCTGCTACAGCACGAATAGTTGCCTCACGATCTAAAATATCCGCTGAGATTAGTTCGTCTGTATCGTTGATTGATTTCGGATTTCGACTAACTAAGCGCAACTGTTTCCCGTACGTTTGATTGAGTTCTTTTGCTAATTCGTATCCAATTTGGCCATTACTACCAATAACTGTTTGCATTTAGATAACCTCCTTGATGAATGTTCGTGCTAGTTCTCTTGTTGAATACGGGTTTTGTCCAGTAATCAGATGTCCATCCTTTACCACATGACTCTTAAAGAAACGCTTCTTGATAAAATGTCCTTTTCTCTTTACAGTCATCTCTTCATTATCAAAAGGAACTACTTTGCTTTTCATCGCTAATCGTTCCTCCGTTTTAGTAAAACCAGTCAATTTTTTATTTGCTATTAAATAGTCATTATTAGCAAGTCTGATATTCAATAAACCTGCTATACCGTGGCACACAGATAATACATAGCCATTTGATTCATAAATATCACTCGCTATTTTTTGTAATGCGTTATTTTCTGGAAAATCCCACATCACACCATGTCCTCCGGTAAAGTAAATAGCAATATAATCTTCACTCTTTACGTTTGCAGGAGACAACGTATTCCTCAAACCTTTTTCAATAAATGTTGCATTAGAATAAATGTCCATAACATCAGGATCTAGATTTTTCATACTTCTAGGATCAATCGGCACATAGCCACCTAACGGACTAACAAAATCAGCTTTAAACTGATATTTATAGATTTCTGCTAAAAATTCTACTGTTTCTCCTAGCCAAAGCCCAGTAGCTTTATTTGTTCCTTTATATTGATTGACGTTTGTTTCAACGATCAGAATTTTCTTCACTGTCTTTTAGCTCCTCTATTTCAGTTATTACATCATTCAAAAAATCTCTTAATTTGTATATATTTTTATTTTCGTGTTTTAGATAGTAAAAATTTTTAGTTCCTTCTTCTCTGACCTCTAATAAATCGGCGTCTTTTAAAATTTTCAAGTGGTGTGATACTGCTGGTCTTGATAAACCTGTATCGTCAGTTAGTTCTCCTACTTGCAAGCCATGACAGCTTTTTTCATTTAATAGTCTAATCAAGATTAATTGTCTCTTTGCGTCACCTAACGCTGCTAAAAAACCACTCAATGATTCTAGTTCTGTTTTTAAACGATCATGTCTAATCATTGTAGCTCACCTCTTTAGTTTATATGTTTAAACCATTAAACTATATTTGGTAAAATATGTAAATTCCTTTGCTCAGAAAAGTATCTTCTTTATGATTTGACGGTTTCAGAAAAAAATATCAAAGCAAGTAAAAACTGAGTAACAGAAAATAAACAAACTAAATCAAACAATAGTGTTAAACTTAATCAATGAACGAAAAAAATCCCTCACCTAATATTACAGTGAAGGATTTTTTCTACCAACATAAACAAAAAAACCACCTCATATGAGGCGGTTAACGTTCAACATTATTTTACGATATTTACTGCTTGAAGACCGCGTTGACCTTCTTCAATATCATAAGTAACTGCTTGGCCTTCATCTAAAGACTTAAAGCCTTCTCCTTGGATTGCTGAAAAATGAGCGAACACGTCATTTCCATCTTCACCAGTGATGAAACCAAAACCTTTATCTGAGTTAAACCATTTTACTGTACCTTTATTCATATATATTTCCTCCTGATACGTATATAATACGTGTTTTATTGCAATTAATATTACTTGGTAAAAGGAGTTTTTATAGTGTGAATATATCGCTCAGATTACGTTTCAAATTAGATTACTTATTTACTGTAACACGTATATAATACTAACACAAGGATAATCACTCGATATAAAGTTTAAAAGATGTAAAATTTCAGAAAAATCACAACAATTGTTTAATGAACGAGTATGATCTCCGATTAAAAATCTCATATCTATCTACTTTCTTTTTGTTCTTCGTTAACTACTTACTTTTTCAACCTGAATGATGGCCGGCAATACAATTGCTCGCAATTTTATCCGCTGCTTCTGTAGGAACACCGTATTTTTTAAACTTTGCTTTTATTTCAGTTAGTTCCGGTTTTCTGACTTTTTCCATTCTGGTGTGTTTGTAGTCCATTCGGAACTATTATCCTTAATATTTGGTTATTAGTTGATAAAGTGCTATTATCCTAATTGACATAAGACGATATGGGAGATGATACGGTGGTCACATTTAGCATGCTTTTATTTTGGATTCCAGTCTGTATTGGTATCAGCTCTTTTTTTTACTTCACTAAACGTTCTAGAAAAACAGTTATATTAATGCTTTCTTTTCTTCCTACAGCAATTTTTATCATAAAAATAGTGAAATATACATTTTATCAATCGCTTTCAGCATTATTTTTTTACGTAGTTGGGTTGTTTTTATCACTTATTCTTTTCATCATTGTTTTGCGATATCTTTATAAGAATGATTAATTATTATACATCGAAATGATTCTTGTTATCCTTAATGCTATTTTTTTAGATTTCAATTTTTTATAAATATTTTAGGTCTTGCTCTTATCTTATTTTCTAGCAATATTATAAAATTGATTGGTAACTTTCTAAAAGACGATCACTAGTTGATTGTCTTTTTTTCTGAATGTCTATGTAACTAAAAAATAAAAAAGAAGCTGTTTATCTTTTCACCTAGCGATAGTCGCTAAACTTTCCTTACCTTATTTTCTCTTCAGCAAAAAAATGGATAGAAACAAAAGTATCATGTATAATTAAATTAAAATTAAAATAATTAGAGAAGGTGAAATTATGGATGAATTCCAAATGATAAAAAGTACTCTTATGTCTATAAAAGAATATGTATCGATGATAAGTAGCTTTCCTAATGAAAGTGATAGAAACAGTGTAATAAGACAGTTTAATATTCAGTTTATAGGAAAAGAATGTAAAAAAGTTATTTCTATAGAGATTGCTAATTATTTAAAATTAGAAAATAGTATATTTAACAAATATATTCAAGAAATTGCCAAAGAACTCCACATCAAATTAGAAGGACTCCATAAGGTAAATTCTGCTACTTCGGAAGCTGATGCGTATTATATCTATCTTTGACAATAAGTAATTGATGTGTTTTAAATATTCGTAACTCCGATGTTTATAAATTAATAGACAGCAACGGAAATAGTAAAAACAAGGATGTGAATTTCAACTCTTCATAATTGTTCTTACTATTTTTCAACCGTTGCTGTCTATCGCATTTCATCATTCTTTCAATCCGAATTAATTAGGGTACTTTATCGGCATATCTAGTATTAAACCGTCTATACCATGACTACTAGCGTAACATCTGTCTTTTATTTTCATTCCGCTCCCTCCCATTGACGAGCATCATTTTATATAGAAATCCAAGCTTACGAATAACCTCACTTGCAATAGCAACACCCTGACTTGCCACTTTATATACTTCTTCTGTAGAAACTCCGTATTCTTTTTCAAATGTTGCCTTCAGTACGTTCGATTCTTGTTTACTCGATTTATTCATTGCCGTTTTTCCAATTCTCATTAATCAATAACATTTTAAGTCGATTTTCTGAACTTATGTATCAATGATCATATAGCTTGAAACCGTTCTTATTATACTGTAGTAATCTACGTATCTAAGCAACCCTTCATTTTTGTATAAGTCTTTTATTACCGACTCCCCCCTTCAATCTCATTTATATCTCATAATCAATGAATAATGATAAGATAAATATATTGCAAAAGAGAAAAAATAAAGGGGATATAACTTTGTTATTTATTAGTAAAATTTTATTGAGAGTGTAAAATATTTTGTGTAAATAGAAAA
>NZ_KV815565.1:0-504 GCF_001814285.1 Enterococcus sp. HMSC076E04
TTTTTTTGACAAATTTTATAAGGTGCAGAACTTCTTTCCGTATGCTATTCCGATTGTCCTTGACAATGAGCCTCCTCGGATGTGACGATCTTCGGCAGGAGCTAACAGTTAAAGTTAGACTGCCTCGCTAGCGTTAGCACATCCGAGCTCATTATCAAGGATTCGCTGCGCCAATCTCTGGTTACGGTAACCAACCGGTGTCTCGTAGCCAAGTGTACCGTGCAACCGAAGGTGGTTCCACCAATTGACATAGTCAAATAACTCCAAATCCAATTGTTGTAAGGTTTCAAATGTGTATTGATAGACAAATTCTACTTTCAACGACTTATAAGTTGATTCAGCTACGGCATTATCAAAAGGACAGCCTTTATGACTCAATGATCGATTGATGTCAAAAGTTGTTAATAATTCATCAATAGCTTGGTTATCAAACTCTTTTCCACGATCAGTATGAAAAATCTCAACCTCTGTCAGAGGTTGTTTGATACGGCTAAATGCTTTTTT
>NZ_KV815566.1:0-21209 GCF_001814285.1 Enterococcus sp. HMSC076E04
GCTGTTCTTTTTTAACGACTCAGTTATCTTATCACGTCTAAAAACATGTGTCAACTCTTTTTTGGAATTTTAACAAAATGTTTCAATCAGATGCGACAACGTTGTTTAATATATCATTAAAAAAAATAAAGGTCAAGCTAAAATAATATTTTAGCTTGACCTTATTATAATTTCAACGATTGTCAAAAGTATTGTTTGCAACTGTGTTCCCTGTTTCTATTGATAGAATACAGCTTTCGAAACATAAGTTTTGAACTGCTTCGATTCGTCCAAATTCTTTTGCAGTTATTGTACAATGAGTAAAGCAGACATCTTCTATAGGTTTTTCAGGAAATGCTACCAAGTCAAAAGCCCGAGAAGGAAGTGGATAGCCTGGAGAAAGACTTGCCTGTACATTTTTGACATGTATGTTTCTGAGTTTTGTCATTTGTTTTGATTCAGGTATTTCTTCAGCCACTGCTTGCCAACTTTCTGGCATTCGTTCAAGATCATTGCTATTTTTTCTATTATATTCATTATGCCAGTCCATTATCCAAGAAAACGGAAATTGTACATCCATCATATTCAGGTTTTCTACCCTGATATTTTCAATCACTCCCCCTCTTTCTCTTGAAGATTTCATTCGAATACCACAGTCTGACTGAAAAAAATCGATATCGTGAATATACACATCACTAATTCCAGCACTAACTTCGCTACCAATAGTTACACCGTAACCTGAACGAATGTTACATCTCGCAATCTCGATTCTTGATGATTTTCGATTGACTCTTGCACCGTTACCGTCCCTACCAGATTTAATAGCGATACAATCATCACCACAGGCCAAATCACATTCATAGATACGCACATCTGTTGAAGAATCAATATCAATCCCATCTGTACTTGGCCCATCATTATGACGGATGATTACTTTTTCTACTAATACATCGTTAGAATAAGTGATTTGCAGGTTCCAAAAACCTGATTTTTGAAAAATCAAATCACGAATGACAACATGTTCTGCATGATACAGTAAACACGCGCGCGGACGCTTAATAGCATAATCTGCAATCCAACGCAGTCCCTTTCGATCATATTCAGCTCTTGTTCCGCTTTTTTGGTCTTTCCCCCAATATAGTTCCCACCAATGCTCTCCTTGACCGTCGATTATTCCTTTTCCTTCTATAAGAATATCTTTTGCTGAGAGAACATTCAAAATCGCTGCTGGCCATTTCATTTCTATTCCAGCAACTCGTGTATCAATCTCTGGAAATGCTTCGATCTCTGTTTTCCCCTTGAGAACAGCCCCTTCTTCGAAAATGAGATGGCTCTTATCTTTTAAAAAAAGTGCACCGACTAAATAAATACCTTTTGGAATAAATACGGGCAAGTGTTCTTTTGCACCTTGATTGATTGCCTTTTGCAGCATTACTGTATCATCTTGTTGAATGTCGTTTGTTTTAAAGTCTAAAGCATTGATGAACTCTTTTTTTGTCTGCAATACTTTTCTCCTTATCTTTCATTGATTTTTTTTAATTCTTCACCAATAAACACAGTTTTCGAACGATTCAGCGGATACCCTACTAACAAAATGATTGCGGATACAAATAAACAGAATGCTGGTAGCAAGTTTGCCATCGTATAAATTCTTTCTTGTACTAAAACTGATTGGATGGCTCCACCTGTTGTAGACGATTGGTAACCAATGAGTGCTAGCATAAATCCTCCGACTGCTCCTGCGCACGCTTGTCCTACTTTTCTCGCAAAAGAATTCACTCCGTATACTGTTCCATCTTCTCTTAAGCCTGTCTTATATTGATGATAGTCAATCACGTCAGTAATGAATGCCCAGACCATCAAATTGAATAAACCAGATCCTAAAGTAGCAATAAATAAAAGAATCAGATATACCCATGCATTTGTTATATGAAGGAAATACATCAGCAAGTACATACATGAAGAAGCGAGTAACGCAAATACGCTTGCTTCCTTTTTACCAAATAATTTTGTCAGCTTTGTAGCAAATGGTGCTAAAACTACTACTGTTCCGTAAGTAAATAAAAGAGCAACAGACATTGCTTGTTTATTATGGAAGTAATCATTAAATAAATAAGTCATATTCGTCCCAGCTAAAATCTGATTGATCACAATGAAAATGTCAACAATGACTAAAATAATCAGTGCTCGGTTAGCCAACAAACCTTTTACCAACTGAGAAGCAGACACTTTTTCGTTTTTGACAACTCTTACTCGTTCAGTAGTCAATTTACAAGTCAGCATGTATGCGACAAATGCAATTGCCGCACATCCGATGGAAATCCAAAAGAAATGATTCCCCGAAACGACTTGCTGCCCATTCTTGTTATGGGTGTACATCAAAATCGGGATAAAGAACCCTGTAGTTGACCCGCCAATCGCAGAACCAATGCTTCGGAATGTGGATAACGAGGTGCGGTCATTAGGATTTGAACTAATGGCTGCTGCCATTGCTCCATAAGGGATATTGATTGTTGACAGAAAAATACCATAAACAATATATGAAACAAAAATATATGCAATCTTCACCGTCATTGGAAGATGTTGGACGAATGGTAAAAACAAAATGACTGTCACTAAGCAAAATGGATATTTCATTTTTCTGATCCAAGGAATAAATCGGCCAGCTTCTGTTAACTCTGAGACATCGCATAATCTTCCAACCATCACATCAGCAAACGCATCCAAAATTCTTGAAATCAAGAATAACGTACCTACAATTGCTCCTGAAACACCAAGAACATTCGTATAATAAATCATCAAGAAACTATTGACCAAACCTAAAATAAAACAGTTACCTAAATCACCGAACATGTAGCCTATCTTATCGGAAATCCCAAATTCCTTTTTTTCTTTTTTTACTGTATTTGCTGTAACAGCATTTTGTGAAAGCATTTGAATTCCTCCTACCTCTTCTAGTAAACGTTTTCAAAATCATAACTCTTTTTTTCTTGTTTTTATATTCACAATATTGACATTTTATTGCATTATTTTGACAGAAAAAAACAAAAATACGTTTAAAAACATTGTCAGAAAAGGGCATTAATATTATTTTCATAACATCATAGATAAATAAAAAGATTCACTAACTAGCAAAAACAAGTTAGTGAATCTCTATTTATTAGAGAGTTAGATTATTCAAGATCTTTTCCTTCGTACTTAAAAAATTCAAAGTCCGCATAACTTCCTCTTTTTCTATTCAAATCATGTACGACTATCTCGATAAAATTCCCGGTAAATCCACCTGAGAGTATACACATGTTTTTTTGTAGACCTACTTCCTTCCATTCTTCAGATGGTGTGTCTTTCAAATAAAACTGTGCTGTCTCTTTCCTTACGGCTACTTTCAAGAAAGTCTTCTTTTCTGTGAATGGAATCCTCCAATCTTCTATTTGTGCAACTCCGTTTTCTGATTCTATCATACGAAGACATTTTCCCTTGTTCTCATCCCAAGTAACATAGCAATAAATATAATTGGATTCATTTAGGTACAATACCAGTCCAGCCATCTGATTAAAATTATTAGGTGCATATTCAAATGCTGTCTCCGCATCAAAAGTAAAATCCGTTTGCCGAATAGCTAATAAGTGATGGTCAAAGGTAGATTGAAGAGATTCACCGGCAATCAGTCGTAAAAAACCAGGTCTAGTTTTTGTATCACACCAATCAGCCCTTGGCAAAATACGTCTGGCATTCCAGTTCTTTTTTAGCTCTCCTTCAAATGTATCCATAAACTGATGATCTCTCTCTTGTTGTACCTCTTCATTCGTCTCAATCATTATTTCTTCCATCGGAGTTGTCTGGTTATCTTTAAGCCTTAACCAATCGTCGGACGTCCAATACACTTCTTGGATAGCGGTTTCTCTTCCCAAAATAGCCGCACCGTTTAATGGTCTGGTACAAAGATATGTCATGTACCATTTTCCTGACGGGGTTTGTACTAAGCTCCCATGTCCTGTACATTGCAATGTAGAAGCAGGTTTGTCACTAGCTGTCAGCATAGGAAAACCAGGATCAAGCTCGTAAGGACCAGTAATCTTCTTTGCTCGGCAGACTGTGACTGAATGTCCTCTTCCTGTACCGCCTTCTGCTGTCATCAAATAATAATACCCGTTACGAAAATACAAATGCGGTGCCTCTGTTTTCGCTAATTCTGTACCTGCAAATATTTTATAGATGGGACCGTCAAGCTTCTTCTTCTCTGCATCATATTCTTGCAATACGATACCGCTGGATTTATTCGGTGTGTCCAGACGATAATCCCATAATTCATTGACAAGCCATTTTTTTCCTGTTTCCAAATCATGAAACAAAGAAGGATCAAAGCCGTTACTATTTAAATAAATCGGTTCGGACCAAGGTCCTGTGATCTCAGATGCAGTAATCAAGTAATTGTGGACATCTTTAAACGGACGGCCTGCACTTTTGACATCTGTGTAAACAAGATAGAACAATCCATCAGCATAACTGATTTGCGGTGCCCATATGCTTCCGTTTGTAGGATTTCCTTGCAAAGATACTTGAGTGGTCAAAATATCCGTTGTATGTGACCAATTGACTAAATTCTTCGACTCATATACTCGAATTCCTGGAAGCCATTCAAAAGAGGAGACAATAATGTAATATCGGTCTTTCGCTCTTAAAATATTAGGATCTGGATTGAACCCTCTTAAAATAGGATTTTTCACTTTGATAGTCTGCATGATTCAGGCTTCCTTTCTTATTCTTACTCGATACAAACTGAATGCCCCAGCGGCAAAATAAAAAAATGCAAAAGGAAACGCAATAAACTGAGTGCCGACCAACAATATAACTCCCGTTATAAAATACAAGCCAGTGGCAGTTGTTAAGTATTTTCCTTTAGCCGTCAAAAATAGTGCTACTGCTAAAAAAGAAAGTGAAATAAACAATACAACGGCAAACAGACCAGTCATGTCCTGTAATAGCTCAAATGTATTTTCTAAAGACAAAGTTGGATGATCGATAGCAAGCGACTGATAACTTTTTTTAAACTCTGACGCAGACATATTACTTAAAGTAACTGCTAACCCGCCAAAGAAAATCAGAGATAGGCTGCCACCGATCATTCCTAGCAATAGTTCCCATTTTCTTTTCATTTCAGAACCCCCTGCTTTTCTAAATGGATCCATTCAGGTCTTTTGATTGGTGTTTCATAATTGTTATTTCGTTCAGAGAATTTGGCAGTCTGTTCATTTTTCTTGTCATCCCAATTGTCCCAACCAGTTGGGTGAACATGCCCACCTATCTTACACGCTTCAAACACGACATTTGCATACGGACGCCACGGTCTTTCTAAATAGACGTTTCTAGTATCAGGCTCTGCAGTCAAGGTACAGCTTTCAAAACGATACCCTGATTTTTGATTTTTCGGCGTAGATGCTGCTGTGATGTATCCAGGATTTTTACTGGCTAAGCTATGGATACGGCACTGGCGAAAAACTGCATCTGCCCCACCAAATATGAAATCCACCGTTCCTTCAATCCAACAATATTCATAGGTCTGACGACAATAATCAGGATTGGCAGAAGCCGGTGTACAAAAAGGTGTACCATTTTTTTGCAAGTCAGGCAACGGACCCGTGCATAAAGTATCCTGATAACCAGTTAGTCGACAGTTTTTTAACAATACGCGATCTCCTGAATTGAATAAAGCAACAGCTTGACCTACTTTTTCTCCTGGACCTGCTGTATTTTCGATGTGAAGATTTTCTAATACGACATTCGATCCTTCTAAGAAAAAAGTAGCACTTCGGAAAGTCCCTAACTGGCTACCGTCAAGATACTCCTGTTTTGCAAAACGATTACCGGAGATCACTACTGTTCCTGTTCCCACAAGTTTAAAATTGGATAATCTGCTTTCTATATATTCATCATATCTTCCTTCTTTTACTATCAAGACCTTTGGATGGCTATCCGGCAGGTCTGCCAAATAATCGATTCCTTCTTGGATAGTTTCAAAATCCGTCGGGGTATCTATAGAATTTTTTCCAATTATCAGTTTGTCTTTCATCCTCATAAATGCTCCCTTATGAATTGTTTCCAAATGTTTCTCATTTCTTGTGTTTCCATATGCCCGCCTGTTAAAGAAAAAGAAGAAAAGTTTTCTGGACTACCCATTGATCGATACTTCTTGTCCAGTCCTTTTCTCAGCTTCAGTACGCCTTCGTCCAAGCACATCGTATCGTTTTTTCCAACTAAGCTAAGACGAGGGCGCGGAGCGATTTTTTCTTGGATTGCTAACGTTGTATAAGCTGTCAGTAGGTTTGGCACATAGTAATAAAACCCATGATGATCTAGGCGACGATGTAGCAAAAGTGTTTCGATGTCCACCTGTGCCGCTAGATCAATACAAACTTTGACACGAGAATCCAATGCCGCCACCCACCAGCTTAATAAGCCTCCCATAGAAAGACCAATCGTTGCGATCCGTTGAGTATCTGTGTCTTCCCTTGTCTCCAAATAATCGATCAAGCTGATCACATCATAAATACGCATTCCCCATAACGTTTTTCCTGTTAATAAAAATTGTTTGAACAACTCGCTTTCGGAAATACCTCCGCGTTCTTCAAATCCCCAAGCATCAATCGACCAAACAGCATATCCCATTCCTGTCAGTACTTCTGCAAAAGATGGAGAAGCTAAGTAAGGAGCACCATGGATCAATTCACTTTTCCCGACTGAAAAATCTCCGCCGTGAGAATGCAGGTAAAGGACCGTCGGAAACGGTCCTTCTTTCTCCGGGTAAGCATAAAGTGCTGGTACTGTTTCCAATTCATTTAAGTACAGTTGATAATATTCAAGCATAAACCCATTTTGTTTTTCTCTGTATAATCGCTTTCCACTAGGAGTAAGTCTGCTAGATGGATCACCTAAAAAGTCATTCAACTGCATAAGCAAAGTTTTTACGAACAACCAGCTCATCCATATTTTCCGATTGAGTTGATCGGAATTTCTCAGTACTGATTTCTTTCGTATTTTCTAATAGAAATGCTGGTCCTTCATGATTCTCAATCGTCATTTGATTAAAGGTAACCTTATCCGCAAAACCAATGTAAAATCCTTGCTTGCTCATTTCCTCTATCCCTGTCATCATAGCAGGGACACCGGGAACTGCATCTTGGGCCATTGAAACATCAATATTATCAAATGTGATTTCTTGTATAAACTGTTCTGCTAATCCATAAATAAATCCTGCAGAAGCATGGACATTCCTTGCCGTGATATTCGAAAAATGGATCCTTCTGAATGCTGGTGTCCGCTCATCTATCGGATAAGCCGTTTTTTCCCATACATATGGTTCTTTTCCTCGCGGACCGCA
The DNA here is from genome assembly GCF_001814285.1 of Enterococcus sp. HMSC076E04. NCBI lineage: Bacteria > Bacillati > Bacillota > Bacilli > Lactobacillales > Enterococcaceae > Enterococcus > Enterococcus sp. HMSC076E04. The sequence goes on from NZ_KV815566.1 coordinate 7,358, forward strand.
GAAATAATAAAGATTCAGTATAAATGGACACATCACATTATCCATGACTATATTGGATACTCGAATATCTTCAACGATCCCGCCTCGACCTCGTCTAGATTTCAATCGTATTCCTCGATCAGTTTCTTGGAAGATACAATTTGAAATGGTAATATTACGTATACTACCACTCATTTCACTTCCTAACACGACCCCTCCGTGTCCATGGACCATCGTGCAGTTTGTAATCGTGATATTTTCACAAGCAATTCTTTCGTACGTATCTTCAGTCCCTGCTTTGATTGCGATACAGTCATCTCCCACGTCAATATGGCAATTACTAATACGCACATTTTTGCAGGATTCTGGATCGATGCCGTCTGTATTTGGTGAATCCGCTGGGTTCAAAATCGTCAAGTTGTCAAACGTCGCGTTGCTACAAAGAATTGGGTTGATCGTCCAGCTTGGTGACTGGATCAGTTTGATATCTTTCACAGTGATTCGATGGCAGTTATGGAAGCTCATCAATTTAGGACGAGGATAAGCCAGATTATCTGGTTCGTTTCGAAAAGTATGCCACCATTTTTTTCCATTTCCATCTAATGTACCAAAACCAGTGACAGAGATGTTCTCTACATTTTGTGCATAGATACAGGAAGCATAGACTTTTCGATGGACTCCTTCCCAACGTGAATGAACAACAGGATAATCTTTTGGATCGTCAGAGAATTTCAAAACCGCCCCTGCGCTCAAATGAAGTTCTACATTGCTTTTTAAAAATAAAGCCCCTGTTAAAAATTCACCTGCTGGCACAACTACGGTTCCGCCTCCTGCGCTTGCTGCTGCATCAATCGCTTGTTGTATTGCTTCAGTATTCAATTCATCAATTGATGCGCCAAATGTCAAAATATCATACATGTTTATAATGCCTCCACTTCGATCAATGCTTGCAAGAATGCACCGACACCTTTTTGATCATTACAAATAATCGGCTCACTGATGTAGTAAGCGTATGAACCATCTCGCTGTTCTGCTCCGCCTAACCCTGCTACTTGACAGTTTTTGTTCAAGTTCAACCAGCCTTCTTTTGTTTCAAGAACAAATTCATCGAGTAGTCCTTGATGAGATTTTTTCACTTGCGGCAGCCACTCTTCTTTGTTCAGCAAGCCTAAGCGTATCCCTTTAGCCATTGCGTAAACAAACATACTGCTGCCAGAAGCTTCCAGATAATTTCCTTTCCGTTTTGTTTCTGTTGTTACTTGATACCATGTCCCACTGTTTTCTTCTTGATACGGAAGTAATGCGGTCAATGTCTTTTCTAAAATTTCCTTCAGCAAAGAACAATCCGTTTCCGCATGAAGCAATTCATAGGTATCTGCCGCAGCCATCAGATACCAGCCAATCGATCGACTCCAGAAATGATGAGATAAACCTGTTTCTGGATCAGCCCATGGTTGGACTTTCTTTTCATCCCATGCATGGATTAATAAATTTGTTTTTGGATCGAATAAATGTTTATAGCTGATTTCAAACTGTCTCAAGACATCTTGGTAATCTTTTTCCTCACTAAAATTCTGGATAAATTCAGCATAAAAAGGTGAGCCCATATATAATCCATCTAACCAAATTTGATAAGGATAAATTTCTTTATGCCAAAAAGCCCCTTCGGATGTACGCGGATGGTTTGCCAACTGCTGGGAAAGGAGTTCTGCTGCTTTTTTATATTTTTCTTCGCCTGTTTCTTTGTACAATAAAAAGAAAAGCTTTCCTGTATTTACATGGTCGATATTGTATTCTTCAACGCTGTAGCCACGGATCGTTCCATCTTCTTGCACGAAATAGTCGATATTGTCTTTTATGAAATCAAAATAAATTTTTTCTTGGGTTTGTTCCCAAAGTAATTGGAACCCTTTAAGTACGACGCCATAGTCATAAGACCATTTTCCTTTATACCACTTTTCTTCATATAAGCGAGGTGTTCTTTCCATGATGCTTTTTGCTAATTTCTTTGACCAGTTTTCCATTATTTGCTCTCCTTTAAAAGTTAAAATAGGATGTGGGACAAATACCAAGCAGTATTTGTCCCAATCATCTATACTATTGTGCGGCTTTGTATGCTTCCTCGTACTCTTGTGTGATTCGGTCGCCACCTTGTGCTTTCCAGTCTTCTACAGCTTTCTTGAATCCGTCTTCGTCAAGCTGTCCCATGATGTATTGCACTGTAGCATCAATAACGATTTTTTCGATTTCCGATCCTACTTCATTGTTCGTCGGTGAATCCAATGGCACAGAAGGATCCATTACAGCGAATTCTTCGTTTTCTTTGATCAATTGATTCGACAATTCTTTTTCAGGATCTGCGTCTTTGAAAGAGAACGTTACTTCACTAGGGCGAGAACTTGATAGCGGTTGCACTTCTTGTTGCCAAAGATCCATATCGATAAATTCAATAGAACCATCATCATTCAATTCATAATGTGTTCCCTCAATACCACCAGTCATCAATTTATACATATCTTCTTCTAGAAGATCATCAACAAATTGCAGTAATTTCTTCAATTGTGCTTCGTCTTTTACTTGTGATTTAGGGAATGCTAACAAACCGCCAATACCATTTCCTTCTGACCAAACATGATAACCGCCGCCTTCACCATCTGAGATCTTGTTTACAGGAATTAACTCCATACCATCTTGAATGCCTTGTCCCATTGTTTTCAGGTTCTTGATATCCACCATCCCAGTGTAGATTCCTGTTTTTCCTTGTGCAAATTGTTCTTGCTGGTCAGTCTTTTGAGTAACCGCAAAATCTTGTGCCAAATAGCCATTCTCAAATAGATCTCTTGAGAAGTTCAACGCTTTCATGTATTCTTCTGTATCAAATTCTGGAGTAAATTTGCCATTATCGTCTACAGCCCAGCCATTCGGTGCTCCAAAATAAGAAGTGAACAGCTTAAAGCTGGTATAACGAATATCACTAGGCGCACGATCACCAAAACCAACTGTATCATCCACACCATTTCCATCTGGATCGTTTTCTGTAAATTGTTTAGCTACTTCGTAAAGTTCATCCATCGTAGTTGGAACATCTAATCCAAGATTATCCAACCAGTCTTTTCGAATGACTAAACCAGCACGAGCATAGTCCTTTTGCATTGGCACACCATACAATACTCCATCGATACTTGCAGCTTCGATTCTATCCTCAGAGATTTGGCTTAAGTTTTTATAGTCTTTTAAATATTCCGATACATCCCAGAATACGCCTGATTTCAACGCACTTCGGACAGAAGAGTTTTTCAGCATAGCAATTTGAAGTGTAACGATATCTCCTAGTTCGTCAGAAGCCAATGCAGTTGTCAGTCTTTCTTCTTTTGAAGCATCAGGAATCCAATTGAATGTAAGTTCCGTATCGGTTTTTTCTTCTATTAGGTTCACGATTGTGTCAGTTGGGGGTGAAGCATGGTGTAAAATATTCAACCAAGTGATTTTGGTTTTCCCATCTTCTGTTTCTGAAGAACTGTTGTTTGAACTGTTGCCACATGCGGCAAGTGCTAAAATTCCTGCAAAACTAAGACCTAATTTTACGAGCGTTGCTTTTTTCATAAATTTTCTCCTTCACTGTTTTAATGATATTTTTGTTTTCTTCTGTTTTTTCTGTATATGAGTTCTTCCATTCCAAATGGCAAAATATAGAATTTGCTGTCCACGTGACTGCGGAAAAGAAGAGACTGCCACCGATAAAGGTTAAAACACCTGGCATTGTTTGGATGATCATCAGGTAAATCCCCACCAGACTTAGTATTAATACTAATGAATAATGAAGATGAGAGAATCCGAACAAAAATGCCATTTTCATTTTTTGGAAAAATATCCTTTCCAATCATAATGTGCCATGATTGGAAAAATATAGAGTGCTGAGAGCAAATACAAGAACGCAGCAATATACAAAGCGATTCTAAGATACCAATTGTGTATGAAAGAAAGATCCACAAGTAAAACAACTCCGATGACGCCGTATATCCAGCTCATCAGCAAGGTTTCACGATAGTTTTCTTTAAAATATGAGAAGTACGTTTTCGTCAAAGGAAATGATTCTTTTGTGCGCAGCCATTTTCTAATCACTGCAACCATTGCATAAGATGCAGGACCAAAAGTAAAAACCCCCAGACCTGCAATGACTAAACCACCCCACAGAAAATTCAAATAAACCAACTGTAAAATACGATTTAGCCTTCCATTTATTTTATCTAATGACTGCAGCATGTCTTTTCCTCTCTTTCTAAATTAGTAAACGCCGTCTTCTCCTAGCTTTTTGGCGATCTTGTTAGCTAAAATTACCATGAATAATCCTACGACCCCTTTAAACAATCCCATTGCTGTACTGAAACTTAATTGTCCATTCTTCAATCCAGCTGTATAAATGTAGGTGTCGAAAATTTCTGCAACACTTCGATTCAATGAATTCAATAACAAGTACATATGTTCGAAACCTAAGTCCAGTGTCTGACCGATTTTTAGAATCAGCAAGGTAATGATTACTGGACGAATCGCCGGCAATGTAACATGCCATGTTTTTCGCAAGCGTCCTGCGCCATCCATTTCAGCCGCTTCATATAACTGTGTATCTACTGCAGTGATCGCTGAAAGGTAGATGATCGTAGACCAGCCCAACTCTTTCCAGATTACTTGTCCAATATAGACTGTTCGTGTCCACTCAGGAGATGTCAGAAAACTGATTTTTTCAAATCCCATCGTTGCAAGGAATTCATTCAATACCCCTCCGTCAACGTTCAAAAATACATAAGTAATCGAAACGATGATTACCCAAGACATGAAATGAGGGATGTAAATGATCGTTTGAATCCCACTTTTCAGTCGCTTGTTCGTTACTTCGTTTAATAGTAGGGACAAAATAATTGGCATCGGAAAAAATACGAAGATATTTAACCCGAACAAGATCAAAGTATTCCTTAATAAAGTAAAGAAAGTCGGCTCTGTAAACAAACGAATGAAATGTTTGAATCCCACCCAAGGACTGCCCATTATCCCTAAAAATGGTTGATAATCTTGAAAAGCAATAACGAGCCCTCCCATAGGAAGATACCTAAAGATCAGGAAATAAAGGACCCCCGGCAGAATCATCACGTATAAAAATTTATTCGTTTTGATTCCTGCAATTATTTTTTTTCGTCTTCTGAGCTTTTCTTCTTTTTTCGATAGCGTCAGTTGAAATGGTTCTTGTTTCTTTACACTTTCCATAAGCCCCTCCTTAGTTTTATGAATGTTTGCTGCTTATGTCTTTATGATAGATAACTATCCGAATTACGTATATAATCATTTTTATCGCATGTAAAAACGCTTACACAGCAGCGATTTTTATACTTGCAAAATATAAAAGTGTATTTCTTCACAAATAAGATACGCCTAGTAACTATTCTATTTTTTTCTATCTGACACTTAACGTAGGAAATGATTATATACGTAATCTTTCACCGATGATAAATTGAATACATAGAAACAGAACATTTAATTTATTTTGAGGAGGAGCCTATCTATATGAAAAAGAAAGTCTCTATAGGAGAAAGAAGTTTTACATTTTTCAACAATACGTTTCTGATCTTGCTAGCTTTGATCTGTATCGTGCCTTTTTTAAATATCATCGCTACATCTTTCGCTTCTACACAAGAAGTCGTCGCGAAAAAATTTATCCTTTTCCCTACTACCTTTTCTCTAGACGCGTATCGTTATATTCTATCTACGCCAACTATTTTTAGAGCACTTGCTGTTTCGATTGGCGTTACCGGGGTTGGGACGATCGTCAGCATGTGCGCAACTTCACTGATGGCATACGGGCTTTCCAGAAAATACTTGTTTGGTCGAGGATTCGTCAACTTTCTTGTTGTATTTTCTATGTTGTTCAGCGGGGGGATGATTCCCACATTCTTAGTTGTTCGTTCTCTGGGACTGGTCAATTCTTATTGGGCAATGATCTTGCCTGTAGCTGTTAATGCAATGAACATGATCATTATGAGAAACTTTTTCCAAGCCTTGCCGGATAGTTTGGAAGAATCGGCAAAAATGGATGGTTGCACAGATTTCGGTGTATTTTTCAAAATCATGCTGCCATTAGCGTTACCGTCTATTGCTACTATCTCACTTTTTTATGCTGTTACTTACTGGAACACTTATATGACCGCTATTTTGTATATCAACGATTCATCTAAATGGCCGATACAGATTCTTTTACGTCAGATCGTCATTGTATCAAGCGGGATGCAAGCAGAAAGTAGTGCCGTTGATGTGATTCCACCAGCACAAACAGTTAAAATGGCTGTTATCGTTATTGCCACAGTCCCTATGCTGATTGCTTATCCTTTTGTTCAGAAATACTTTGTCAAAGGCGCACTCGTAGGTTCTGTCAAAGGTTGATTATGTATGGAACATAAAATAGAGGTTATGAAAGAGACGTTCAGCCTTATTTTTATAAGCTGTCTCTTGAATACCGTTTATTCGCAAAAAAGGATTGTGACAAAGCTTTGGTCACAGTCCTTTTTGCGTGCTTAGCCTTGAAATTTAACTATTCATAAAGACAAATACTAAGGTTATTCTCCTTTCTTTTATTGCTTGAATCAGACCACAAGAAAAACAGCCTCTTGTTTCACAAATATTTTTTTCGATATTCTCCCGGAGTGATCGATTCTTTCTTTTTGAAGAAACGAATAAAATTTTGCGGATTTCGATATTGCAGTCTTTCTGCAATCTCTTTTACAGAGAGATTGGTTTCTTTCAACCACTTTTTCGCTACCTCTAGACGATGATTTTGAACGAAATCACCAAATTTTTCTCCTGTTTCCTTTTTAAATACATTGCTTAAATAATTAGGGTTATAGTGCAACCTATCAGCAATCACATCTAGAGATAGATCACGGTCATATTCTGTATAGACGATGTGCATGATATTCTCCGAAAGATTTTTAAATTCATGATCAGTGATTGCTTGAGAACATTCTGTGTTTGGCAAGACTAATTGTTCTAAAACAAGTTTTTCTAGCTCTTTGGGATGATAATTGTTCAATGCTTTTACATAGATTTGTTTCATGTTATCAAAATTTTTTGAATCTACTCCCAATAACTGCCCTAATTGAACGAGCTCATTGATCAAACGGACCGAAACTACTTCTCGGCTCAGAGGATTTTTATTTTGTGCGAACAATGCATTAATTAACTCATGTACCAACTTCCTTACTTCCTGATTTCCGGAACGAATAGCTTCAAACAATCGATTCTGTTCTTCTACTGGATATCTAATAAGCGTTTTTTCATGCGCAGCAGGAACAATTTCCTGATAAAATATGATCGAACTCGGACCAGTATTTACACGATAATATAGGGCTTCTTTTGCTCGGTCAACCGATTGCTTGCTTTCATTCAGCGTTTCGAACCGGTTACTGATACCTATACTCACAGTTAATTTCAAGTATTCTTTTACACGTTTTTGAATGAGTCGGCAATACTCCATGACTTTTTTGCTTGCTTCTGCATCGTCTTTATCCATTCGATAAATAGTGGCTTGCATTTCTTCATTCAAAACGATCGGCAGCATTCGATTTTCCTTTGGCACAATTTCCGTGATCATGTTGTTGATTGCTAAAAGTAGCAAATCCCGCTCTCCACCGTGACTATCTTCTAACAGATCGATTTGAACCAAGGCCGTATAATAGCAGTCAGTTTGAGAACTATAACCAAATTGCTGCAACCGCTGATCTAGTTCTCGCCTTTCTACTCGATTTCTAAATAAACTAAGTACAAATAACGTTTCTAGTTGCGGCTTTTGGGTAACTAAGTGTGCACTTAACGCTTCTTTTTCTCCTATGATCCGACTGACTGATTGAGCGACCAAATCTAGTTCTTTCCCAATGAATCCTTTTGATTTAAGATTCAAACGTTCCTGAATTTGAGAAATTGGACGGGCAAATCTATCCGAAAATAAATAGGAAAGGAGACCGATCAGTCCTACCAGCGTCAAAGACACTGCAACTAACCCGATTCTCAGATTGCGAATCGTTGCTCCAATTGCACTAGAATCAACTTCTAATCTGTAAATCCAATTATTATAATCTGATTTCAGTACGATATAGGATGTCCCATTTTCTCTTATCACTTTCAACTGGTTGTAATCTAGATCCACATCCGCTAATGCATCTGGCTGCTCTTCTTCTTTTACTTTCTGTGTAGAAAAAAGCTTTCCATCTTCGTTTTCGATAGAAAGTATATCTTCTCCACTTTCCCCAACAACTTGTTCTATTGTATGTTTCTCTATCGTAGCAATTCCCAATGCATATTTTTCTTTTTCAAACATTGGTAAAGGAATCACCATTTCGATTCCTTTATTTTTCTTTTGCCAAAATAAATTATCTTTGTTATTTATGTACTTTTGTTGATACCTTTCAACTTCCTCTTCAGTCAGTTGAGTCAACGATCCATTGATTACTCCCCATTTACCAGCTAAACTGAGTAAATCATAATTATTATCATCCATAACAATTGTTTCTATAAAGTTTAGCTCTTTCCTGATTTCAGAATAAGTGGAGTAATTTGTATATGTCAGTGGATGCTTGAATATATCCGAGAAATTTTTGGTCGAACCATACGTAGAAAACGAATATTCGATCGTTCTGATTTTCCATTCAACGTTCGTTTTGACTTGCCTGAGCAGGTTCTTTTTATCTGTTAAATAACTCGATTCGATCGACTCATAGGTATTCTGATAAATAAATAAACTAAATCCTATGACAAGTACGGCTCCTAATAAAAACATCGGTAAAAATATTTTATAAAACACTGTACTTTTCTTCATTTTCTTCCTCTCTTTCCTTTAAATAAAAGGCTTTCATTTTTCTGTAAAATTGATACTCATCTAATTAAATGAGCATTCCCCGCTTTTAAGAATAGCATAATTAAAAATAAAAATCCAAGTAATTTTTAACGTGTGCAATCTTTTCATACCAAAGATCTATTGACTTATCGTAGTTATCGTAATATGATGAATGCGTTAACAAAAAGTGAAAAAGTAAGGAAAATGATGGAATGGTAACGATCAAAGATATCGCTAAAGCAGCTGGTGTTTCTCATACGACAGTTTCTCGTGCTTTGAATAACAGCAGTTTAATCAAAAATGAAACAAAACAAAAAATACGGCAACTAGCTAAGGAAATGAATTATTCGCCGAACTATAGTGCAAAAGGTTTAGTAAATCAAAAAAAATATCTGATCGGACTGTTTTTCTCAAGTTTGCATAAAGGAACTTCATCAAATTTCCTAGCAGATTCCATTGCAGGTATCCATTCAGTATTGGACACAAACTACAGCTTATCTGTCGAAAGTATCGATGCTGTTGATTTAACAGAAATCAATTTGCAACGTTATGATGGTCTAATCGTTATGAGTCAAAGTGATGAAGATCAGCCTTTTATCGATTATCTAAAAGAAAAAGCGTTTCCCTTCGTCGTTGTCAATCGTCACATCAATGATCCAGCGGTTATCAATGTTACTGCCGATGATGCGGCCGGTGTTATGCAGGCAGTAGATTACGGTATTGGGTGCGGACATACGAAAATCGCTTATATTGGTGGGAAAAAAAACTTTCGTTCGACAAAAGAACGAGAAAAAGGTGTATTGGACAGTCTAAAAAAAGCAAGCATCCCTGCCAATCCAGCCTATTTTTTAACAGGAGACTACAGCTTAGAAAGCGGCCTCAAAAACATGGAATACCTATTATCGCTTTCTGACCTGCCTACTCTGGTTTTTTGTGGCAACGACGATATAGCGATTGGTGCATTGAGAGCTGTACATTCAGCTGGTCTTCGTGTTCCCCAGAACATTTCTCTGATTGGGTTCGATGATTCTCCAGTCGTCTCCTATCTTAATCCACCGCTTACTACAGTACACAAACCGTTGAAAGAAATGTGTCAAGTAGGAACAAAGCTTTTATTGGATTTGATTGAAGACAGGCCGATCGAACAATCTAAAATGGAGCTCTCCACCTTACTGATGCTTCGTGAGTCGATCAATTACTTGTAAACTGCAAGTAATTTTATATAAAAATGTTAACGTGTGCATAACACAGAAAGGAATAATCTATGAATAAACTGACAAAAGAATTAGTGAAAAAAAACGAGGCTCCCGTAAAAGTTCTTCAATTCGGCGAAGGCAATTTTATGCGCGGATTTGTTGATTGGCAGATTCAGCAACTGAATAACCAACAATTGTTTAAAGGAAATGTCGCCATCATTCAGCCTTTAGAACAAGGTCTTGGGAATACGATGAACCAGCAAGACAATTTATATACGGTCATTTTACAAGGACTCAGCAATGGCGAAATCGTTGATACTTCCGAGATTATCACCATAGTAGAACAAATGATCAATCCTTATCATGAATGGGATGCTTATCTTTCTCTAGCAGAAAATGACGACTTGGCCTATATCGTCTCCAATACAACAGAGGCAGGAATCCAATTTGTGGAGACTGATGAACGAACAGATACGCCACCACAGAGCTTCCCGGGCAAACTGACAGCCTTTTTATACCGACGTTTCGAATTAAACAAAGCCGGTTTTACGATTATTCCTTGTGAATTGATTGAGAGAAACGGTGAACGTCTAAAAGAAATCATTTTACGCTATGCAGAAAAATGGGATTTAGAACCTGCTTTTATTGAGTGGTTAGAAAAAGAAAATGTTTTTTGTTGTAGTTTAGTTGATCGCATCGTACCAGGTTATCCTCGTGAGGATGCAGCTGTTTTCAATCAACGACATAACTATGAAGATCAATTGATGGTCAAAGCGGAACCATTCATGCTTTGGGTGATTGAAGGGCCTAAAGAGTTGGAGAATCAACTACCATTCAAACAGGCTGGCTTGAATGTCATCATCACAGATGATATGACTCCTTATCGTGAACGTAAGGTGCATTTGCTTAATGGACCGCACACAGCGATGGTCCCTCTTGCTTTGTTGGCGGAATTGGAAACTGTAGAAGAAGTAATGAAAGATCCTTTATTCTCCGCTTATGTTGATCAGCTATTCGATCTAGAATTGATTCCTATGCTTTCTTTACCTAAAGATGAATTAGCCATTTATGCTGATCAAATCAAAGAACGTTTCTTGAATCCTTTTGCCCATCACAAATTAGAAGCGATTTCATTAAATAGTGTTTCAAAATTCAGCACCCGTCTGCTTCCGGTCTTCAAGAAGTATATCGAAGAAAAAAATCAAGTACCACCGCTAATCTCTGTTTCACTAGCTGCGTTACTTCTTATGTATCGAGGCGATCAAGTAAAGCCCCATGATGATGAAAAGACAATAAACGAATTTGTTGATGCTTGGTCTGATAATGAAACAGCTATTCTTCGATTATTGCAAAACGCTGCGCTTTGGGGAGAAGATTTGTCTCAATTACCGAATGTGGCAGATACTGTTCAAGAAATGGCTACAAAAATCGATCAAAAAGGTGTCCGAGCAGTATTACAAGAAATGAAAGGAACGATGGTCCATGCTTGAAACCCTGCAACCAACAATGAAATTAAATCAACGAGACAGTGTTGTTGTCGCATTAACACCTATCCCAAAGCAAACACAACTGACGATTGATCAGCAAACGATCACCACTCTTGAAGATATCCCGCAAGGTCACAAGATTGCATTGAGTGATTTGAAAGCTAGAGACAACGTGATCAAATATGGCTATCCAATCGGGCACGTGACGACAGACGTAACTGCCGGTCAATGGCTGCACACTCATAATGTAAAAACCAACCTTTCTGGTGAATTGGATTATCGATATGAAAAAGATGTCCATCCAAGTCATTATCCTTTTGAAAACCGAACATTTCAAGGCTACTTACGAAAAAATGGAAAAGTAGGGATTCGTAATGACTTGTTCTTAGTCCCTACCGTTGGGTGTGTGAATGGTATTGCTGAACTGATCGTCAAACAGTTCAAAGAAAAACATCCGGATCTGGGACAGTTTGATCATATTACGATTTTAAAGCATCCCTACGGCTGTTCACAGCTTGGAAAAGATCATCAAAATACTCGAGAAATCTTAGCAGACGCGGTAAACCATCCAAATGCTGGCGGAGTTTTAGTGTTTGGATTAGGTTGCGAGAACAATACCGTTCCTGAATTCAAAAAAATTTTAGGTGAATATGATGAAGAACGAGTGAAATTTCTAGTGGCTCAAGATGTCTATGATGAGATCGAACAAGGCGTAGCTCTATTAGAAGAACTTTTAACCGCGGTCGAAAACGACCAGCGCATACCAGTCCCGCTCTCTAAGTTAAATGTCGGTTTGAAATGCGGCGGTTCTGATGGTCTATCGGGAATAACTGCCAACCCTTTGCTTGGTGCATTTTCTGATTACTTGATTGCTCAAGGAGGTAGCACGATCTTAACAGAAGTGCCAGAAATGTTTGGTGCAGAACAAGTATTGATGGCACGAGCGGAAAATGAAAAAGTTTTTGATTCAATCGTTGACTTGATCAATGACTTCAAACAGTATTTCTTGTCTTACGGGGAACCAGTTTACGAAAACCCATCTCCTGGTAATAAAGCAGGTGGGATCACTACATTAGAAGATAAGTCTTTAGGCTGCACGCAAAAATCAGGAAGCTCTCCTGTCGTTGATGTACTGCAATATGGCGAAAAAATCAGAAAACCAGGACTTAGTTTATTACAAGCTCCCGGGAATGATCTTGTAGCTGCCTCTGCTCTTGCTTCATCCGATTGCCAGTTGGTCTTGTTTACCACAGGAAGAGGGACTCCATTTGGCTCATATGTCCCTACGGTCAAGGTATCTACGAACACGACTCTTTTTGAACGCAAAGGTCATTGGATGGACTTTAATGCAGGCGTCTTATTAGAACAACCAATGGAAGTGATCTTAGAATCATTTGTTCAAAAAATCATCGCTGTGGCTAGTGGAGAAGAAACGAAAAATGAACAAAATGACGTTCGAGAAATTGCCATTTTTAAAAACGGAGTAACACTTTGATTTTCATAAAATAGTATAAAAAGAAAGAAGGAAGATTTATGTTTTTATCTGATGATTTTTTATTAAAAGACGATTGGGCGAAAAAGCTTTATCATTCCTACGCAAAAAATATGCCCATTATTGATTATCACTGTCACTTAGATCCAAAAGAAATTTACGAAAACAACAATTTCAGCAATCTGACAGAAGCTTGGTTAGGAGGCGATCATTACAAATGGCGCTTGATGCGAGCTTGCGGCGTGCCTGAAGAAAAAATCACAGGAAATGCTTCTGATTTTGAAAAATTTTTAGCTTGGTGTCAAACCGTACCAAAAATTATCGGAAATCCGCTTTACAGTTGGTCACATCTTGAATTGAAGCGTTTCTTCGATATTGACTTGTTGATAAATGAAGAAAACGCAGAGAAAATTTGGACACAAGCAAATGAAATTTTGGCAACTCCTGATTTCCGTCGGCGGGAAATCGCGAAAAAATCGAATGTAGAAGTGATTTGTACGACAGATGATCCAGCAGATGACTTACACTATCATCAATTGCTTGCTCATGAAGAACCAGATTTGAAAGTTCTCCCTTCATTCCGTCCAGATAAAACACTCAATATTGAAAAAGAAGGATTTAATGCATGGATCACACTACTGGAAGAAGCAGCTGACCAAACGATTACCACCTATCAAGAACTGATCGAAGTTTTAGGGCAGCGGATAGAATACTTCCATCAACATGGATGTCGTGTTTCCGACCACGCTTTAGACACCTTACACTATAAAGAAGCGGATGAAACAGTATTATATAAATTGAGTTAAATTGTATTCGTTTTTCC
>NZ_KV815567.1:0-760 GCF_001814285.1 Enterococcus sp. HMSC076E04
ACAGCTTCTTTATTTTTCAAAATTACTAATTCTTGCATTATTTCTTCTCTCCTTTTTGATATAATTTGAGTAAAAAGGTGGTGAATTACTTGATAAAAATTTTGAGCGATTACCAAGTCGCTATTACTTTAATCATTTCTATTTCAGGATTTTTTTTATCCCTCTATAACTTATTTAAAGATAAAAGAAAAATTACGCTCTCCTATTTTTTAGTTAAGCATGATAGAAGTAATCGAATGATTCTTACTGGCGTAATTGCAAACCCATCAAAAATGCCAAACTCAATTATCGAATGTACGTATCTTTACAACGGTAAGAAAATTAATTGTTCACATTATCACGCCAATGGTTTTGATATGGGAAGCATTCATAAAAGTAGCCTTTTATCTCCTATACCGTTGGCACAAGCAATCTCTCCTGGCTACTCAGTCGCTTTTTCAGAAGTTTTAGATATGAAAGATATATTACCTGGTGAAAAACTTGTAATGGTCATAAGAACAGCTAATTATCAAAAAAAATTTAAGTTAAAGCTAAAAGACTCATTTTAATTGAAAAATTTTTCTTTAATAATCAAATACAAATTAATTATTATTGATCCAATCCCACAAAACATAGTTAACAGAAATACAATATCGTCCTTACTCATTAGTCAGTCCCTCCCGACTGGCTTTTTCGCTCTGTACTCAGCTTCATCAAGCCCCATAAAAATCCAGACCATGTAAACGATCGTTCCTATCAACGCTTGCCTGCTTCCCCAAAG
>NZ_KV815568.1:0-14445 GCF_001814285.1 Enterococcus sp. HMSC076E04
ATAACAGCCTAAGATATTTGGAGTTCAGAGAGGGTGCGTTTGATTTTCAAACTTCGCAACAGAACCGATGACACTATCGTTCTTCATCAACGTAAGTTAGATTTGTTGAAAGAGCAGAAAAAAGGATTTCTACAAAAAATGTTTGTTTGATATTTTAAATAGAAAAGAGAGATAAAGTGAAGTTTTTAAATTTTTTGAACTATAAATATTTAAACTGGGTATTATATGGTATTACATTATTTTTTATTATTTATTACTTTTTTACCGATGATGATATTTTTTTAATTTTAGCAATACTTTTTCTTGTTTCATCTAATTTTAGTGATAACTTAATTGAAGTTCTTACAGAACCAGAAATTCGGTCTATGACGGATGAAGAACAACAGATTATTAAAGCTATGATTTCGGAAAATAAGAAAGACGTAGTAGTTATCAAAAAGATTAGAGAGTATACAAATTTAGGTGTTTTACAAGCCAAAAAAGTATATGAAAAAAAAAAAAGGGTCTATAATTACAAATTAGATAATACATTAGAAGCTGGAGACAAGATTGTCTAGATAATGTGTGAGATAAAATTTTTGGCAGGTTATCATACATAAGACAAAATGTTTTTAAAACTGATAACGTATTTATTCCACAACAATTACGCATTTATTTCTGAGAAAAATATAAAGCAGGAGGATTACAATGCTGAAAACTTATTCCTTAACAAAAGATACATTATTAGTTTCGTCAGAATCAAATATCAAAAATTCTTCTGTTGTTTATGTTTATGGTGACGAACGAGAATATATCGAATCTTCTGAACATAAATATGACTTTAAAATAGGCAATATACTAACGTTTGATGATCGAGTTGCATATGACACGATGATAGATAAGAACGATGAAAAAAGTTTGCTCGTAAGTTTTTTGTTTCCCGAGGTACATGAAGGTGGGCATCTAGATACCCTGACGACATCTGTTGTTTTCTTGGTATTTAAAAATAAGTTGATAATTTTTACAAAACAAAAATTAAAATTCATTCCCGAACTCTTATCCAATATGGTTTTACGTGATGTCAATCATTTCGTGGAGGAAGTACTTTTAAAGATCATGCAAAAAGATTTCTATATGATGCTTAACGACCTTCGTGGAGTCAAGGAAAAAATTGATGATTTAGACTCAGAAATATCAACGTCCGGTTCACTCAAACCAACGTTTGGTGATTTATTGACTCTTCAAAAATACATGATAGCTTTGTCAACAACTTATAAAGCTAACCATAAAGCGCTTGATTTCATTAAAAAAAATTTCACAACTATTGACGATATTGATTTTAGTACTAAAAAAATAATTGATGATTTATACGATACAAGTGATACAATGGATAGAATCATTTTAAGTTACAGCCAATATTTGGACAAATTGGAAAATATGATAAACAATATGATTTCGTATCAGCTAAACATGATTATGAAAACCCTAACCGAGATATCAATTGTTTTGACTATTCCAGCAATTATTTTTGGCTTTTGGGGAATCAATGTCCATGTCCCGTTTGAAAAGTCTTCTTATGGTGTTTTAGCCGTATTGATTATCTCTGCTATACTAAGTCTAATTTGCTGGCTTTTGATGCGACGCAAAACATATTTGTAAAGTATTTGTGATACCCTAATATGATTTAAAGCAGAATTTCTTTGTTGACTTTTTAAAAGGCTGATTCCTTTCAATAATTTAATAGCTTCAGCGGCTGCTCAGAAGTCAATAAATTGGACTATTTTTATTCAGTTACTTAGGCAACATTTGAGATACGATTGCGATTATAAAAATTGATATACCAACCAATGGCTGCTTGGAAGACTGACATATTAGCCTCGATATCATCGAATAACTAAATACAGAAAAATACAATAAATATTATCAAACTAGGGACTATACTAGAAAACATCAGTACATTCCTTAACTCAGGGTCTATAATTAGAAAATCGCCCCTTTGAAAACTGATTAAAACAGCCCCCATTATCTAGTGACTAGATAATGGGGGCTGTTTTTTTGTTAAGTGATATAATAAACCATAAAAGAAGTTTAGAAATACGGTCCTGGTCATCAATAAATAAACAATTTAATTAATTATTTATTTAATTATTTAATTTCAGAAAGGTATACATGAATCATGGTGCAACAAATTGTCCTACCCATCAAAGACTCCAGCGTCTTAAAGATGGTACAAGATACACTTCTCGATAGTTTCCGTGCTGGTCGCCGAAATTACACCGTTTTTCAAGTTGGTAAGGCCACGCTACTACGTGTGAGTGATGTCATGACATTAAAAAAATCAGATGTCTATAATCCAGACGGCTCTGTCAAAAATGCAACCTTTATTCATGATAAAAAGACCGGTAAAGCAAACACGTTATATTTAAAGCCTGTTCAGCAAGACTTGTTGCAATATCATGATTGGCTGGCCCAAGAAAATATCAATTCTGAGTGGTTATTTCCCTCGACAGCCCATTATGATCTTCATATCACTGAGAAGCAGTTTCATAAGGTGATGGCGCATGTTGGTGATCTCTTAGGAATCAACTTGGAAGACAAAGAGAAAAAATTGCGAGTCAGAAAACCGTTTTGAGATATGAACAGCATTTGCCTTCACGCCTTAGCGATTTTAAATAATAGCCTTGAAAGTGATTATGGAAAAGCCCTCTACGCTCAATGCAAAATTGACGTAGAAACTATTTTTGATCGATTGAAAGGTGTATTTGGTATGTGAAGAACCCATGTCAGAGGCAAGAACGTTGCACCTACTGACATTGGAATGATGCTTATGAGCATGAATCTAACCAAATTATCCCTTGAGGCTAGAAGAAAAGCGGAAGCTTTTCAACACAAAGCAGCCAAAAATAAAAAACGCGACGAAGCAATCACATTTATGATTATTCATCGCGTTTTTTATATTTAGAGCTAGTTATTTGCTAGACCCACTATTTACAGATGAAACGTTTATCACCTTTGGTTTTGGGCATTTAGTGGAATTAGCAGAACCAGGTCATTATGACGAAAAGTGGCAAAATTGGAAACTTGAATCTTTGCCGATTTTTCCTGATCGATACGATTTTGAAGTTGCAAAAGATAAGGGAAAGCAGTTTAAAATTGTTGCAGAACTTCTCAAAAAGGCAAATACAATTATTGTTGCAACAGATAGCGACAGAGAAGGTGAAAATATCGCCTGGTCGATTATCCATAATGCAAATGCCTTTTCAAAAGATAAAACATTTAAAAGACTATGGATCAATAGCTTAGAAAAAGATGTGATCCGAAGCGGTTTTCAAAATTTGCAACCAGGAATGAATTACTATCCCTTTTATCAAGAAGCGCAAACACGCCAAATTGCCGATTGGTTGATCGGCATGAACGCAAGCCCTTTGTATACGTTAAATTTACAACAGAAGGGCGTACAAGGTACATTTTCACTAGGACGTGTTCAAACGCCCACCTTATACCTTATTTTTCAGCGCCAGGAAGCCATAGAGAATTTTAAAAAAGAACCTTTTTTCGAGGTGGAAGCTAAGTAAAACAAGGGTCATTTAAGGGCGTTCTAAGCCCCACACAGCGTTTTAAAACCCAAGAGGAGCTTTTTAGCTTTTGTTTCTTCTAAACAAGCTAAAATAGGCAATCAAGAGGGGATAATTGCTGATGTTCAAACCAAAGAGAAGAAAACGAATAGTCCGAGTTCGTTTTCTTTAAGTAGTTTGCAATCAAAAGTCAATCAGCTTTATAAAGCGACAGCGAGCCAAACTTTAAAAGCTATGCAAGGACTGTATGAAGCAAAATTATTGAGTTATCCAAGAACAGATACACCATTTATTACAGAGAACGAATTTGCTTATTTAAAAGCGAATTTTGGCAAATATAGCGGTTTTTTAGGACTTGATCTTGAAATGTTGTTATCATTGATAATGATACGTTCAAACAACAGCACCCAAATTTTGACGAATTAGTGAAACTCTATGAAAAAGACGTAGTAAAACATGCAACATCCTATTCTAATCAGCTGGTAAAGCTTAATTAGGTTATATAAGCTTGAAAATAAAGGGTTTGTCCAATATGGACAAGCCTTTTTCTTATGTTTTGCCACAGATTTGCCACACTTATTGTGTAAGAGTATCAAGGATAGGTATAATTTGATACTTTGTTTTTTTAGTGATGTGCAAATAAATTTCTGTTACACGACTACCTCTAGAATGCCCTACACGGTCTTGAATTGCTTCTAGGGGTATTCCTTACTCTGCTAAGAAACTAATATGCGTATGACGGAATATATGGGTCGTAATATGTTTATTAAAACTAAGTTTATTATCAATATCAATTCCTGCTCGTTTTGGATTACCTTTTCGATTTAATTTTCCATTTTCAGGTGAGTTGAGGAAATTGTTAAGGACACTATAATGAAGAGGTGTTCCATTATAGTCGGGTTTATGACGACTTTTGGAAGTAAAAATCCATCCATTATCTTTATAATCAGGATTGAATCTCATATGTTGGTGATTTAACTCAATTTCCTCTTTAAGAATTTCTATAGCCCTTTTAGATAATTGGACATTTCGGTAACTTTGTAAGTTTTTTACATTACCTTCATAGCTATTTTCTGCAGCTCCTCCGTGAGTGGACTGACTAATGATGATATTTTGCTTTTCAAAATATTGATAGGCACCAATATTTTGGAGTTTCGACTCTGTAAGTCAACAGGGCCATTAGTTAGAATACCTATTGGGATGCGGTTTTTATGTAGAGCCAGCAGTAGTTGATGTATCTCAGGAATCATCGTAATCTGATCGAGTTCATATTCATAGTCAGCTTGGAAGTCTAGAGCTTCTGTCCTAGAAATACTATCGATGCCAAATTCTTCCATAGTCTTCTGACAGCGAAAAATTCTAAGCTGCTCAATACTGATGAGTTTTTTCGTGTATTTAGGAAAAGCAACATCAGACCAATATCTGAAACGTTTGTAAATGTTATCTATTTGTTGGATATCAATCGTTGGAAAACATTTCTCAACGCTACGTTTAAAGGGGAGTTGATGGTCATAAAGAGTGTCATCAAGGTCAAAAACAATATTTTTATAAGTCATAATTCTAGTCCGCTTTTAAAATAGTAGTGTACTGGCTAAATTCCTCTAAGTGTTGAGGGCTAATCTGGTTATCTGTAATGATGGTATCGAGTTGATCTAGATTATAGAAGTTAAAGAAATCGTATCGATCGAATTTAGTACTGTCTACTAATAAGAATTTTTCTACAGCATTGTTTAGGGCAAGTTGTTGAATCACACCTTCCTTGTCACTATATGTAGCAATAGAATTATGGGTAACAGCATTTGCACTAACAAAAGCTTTGGCAAATCTAATTGCTTTTAAATTTGTCGAAGCCATTGAACCTACAAAAGCTCCAGTTATTTCTCTATATTCACCGCCAAGAAGCAATAAATCAATGGTTTCGCTATCATTTAGAATCAAGAACACAGGGAGACTATTTGTAATGACACGAATTTTATAACCTTTACGACCTTTCAATTCTAATGCCAGTTGTTCAAGTGTAGTTCCAGGTCCAATAAAAATAGTATCGCCATCTTTGATTAAAGAGCAGGCTTTTTTAGCAATGTCAATTTTTTCTTTTGTATTTAGACTTTTCTTCTCGATATGTGTCTTTTCAAGTGGCTTTTTAGAGGAAAGCAATTGTGCACCACCATGAGTACGTGTTAAAAGTCCATCAGCTTCTAGAGCATCAAGGTCTCTACGGGCTGTCATATCGGAAATATCTAGTTCATCTATTATTTCTTTTATGGTTATGGTCCCATCAATCTTTAACATATCTAAAATTTTTTCTAATCGTCGTTTTTTGTTCATATGAAGACCCTTCTTTCATAAAGTAATTTTTTTCCAAAGATAATTCTCTTTTAATTGTATCATAAAAGACAATATTTTCAAGGTAAAACAAACAATTTCAAACAAAAACAAATGTTAGATGATGAAATAAGAACAGAGGATTGACGTATATTAGCTTAGGTCAGATTTTGTATAAGACGAAAATAAAGTAGGACCTCTTAATCAGTAAGTTATAGAAAGTAAAAGACTTTTGTAATACTTGAATAGATATTTCACGTCCATTTTGTGATGGATTAAATGAACAAAAATGAACAATAATTTAACGGTGTTATCTATTTTTTAAAAAAACAAATAAAAAAAACAAAAAATAAACAAAAAAAGTGTTGCTTTTTGTTTGAATGATTGATATTATATAAACAAAGAAATGATGAAAACGTTTTTTCGAACATTTTGCAAAATGTTTTCTACTTCTACGTAGCATTTCTTTCTAAAATTTAGGAGGTGGTCAAAATGGCTATTGTTGTTGGTGCAGATCTCAAAGGTACGAGATTAAAAGATGTTGTGAAAAATTTTCTTGTAGAAGAAGGTTTTGAGGTAATTGATGTGACTAAGGACGGACAAGATTTTGTTGATGTTACCTTGGCAGTTGCCTCTGAAGTAAATAAAGATGAGCAAAACTTAGGTATTGTAATTGATGCTTATGGAGCTGGTCCATTCATGGTAGCAACTAAAATTAAAGGTATGGTTGCAGCAGAAGTTTCAGATGAACGCTCAGCTTATATGACACGTGGACATAACAATTCACGAATGATTACGGTTGGCGCTGAAATCGTCGGTGATGAGCTTGCTAAAAACATCGCTAAAGGTTTCGTCAATGGTAAATATGATGGCGGACGTCATCAAATCCGAGTAGATATGCTTAACAAAATGTGTTAAGAAAAGGAGTTAAGGAATGAGAATCGCAATTGGATGTGACCACATTGTCACAGATGAAAAAATGGCAGTATCAGAATTCTTGAAATCAAAAGGACATGAGGTCCTTGATTTCGGGACATATGACCACGCACGTACTCACTACCCTATCTATGGTAAAAAAGTCGGTGAAGCAGTAGTAAGTGGTCAAGCAGACTTGGGAGTATGTATCTGTGGTACAGGTGTCGGCATTAACAATGCAGTCAATAAAGTTCCAGGTGTTCGCTCAGCGTTGGTTCGTGATATGACATCAGCTATATATGCAAAAGAAGAGTTAAATGCGAATGTTATCGGTTTCGGTGGAAAGATTACTGGTGGTCTTCTTATGAATGACATCATTGAAGCTTTCATTGAAGCTGAGTACAAACCAACAGAAGAAAATAAAAAATTGATTGCAAAAATCGAACACGTTGAAACACATAATGCACATCAAGCAGATGAAGATTTCTTTACAGAATTCCTTGAAAGATGGGACCGTGGTGACTACCACGATTAAGGTATAACAAATGATTCTGACAGTCACACTAAATCCTTCAGTAGACATCTCTTATCCTCTAGAAACATTGAAAATTGATACAGTGAATAGGGTGAAAGATGTTAGTAAGACAGCTGGTGGAAAAGGCTTAAATGTTACTAGAGTCTTGTATGAATCTGGTGATAAAGTTACTGCTACAGGTTTCTTAGGTGGTAAAATTGGTGAATTTATTGAAAGCGAATTAGAACAATCTCCTGTTAGTCCAGCTTTTTATAAAATCTCAGGAAACACTAGAAACTGTATTGCTATCTTACACGAGGGTAACCAAACAGAAATTTTGGAACAAGGACCAACAATTTCTCATGAAGAAGCAGAAGGCTTTCTTGACCACTATAGCAATCTTATTAAACAATCAGAAGTTGTGACAATTTCAGGAAGTTTACCTTCAGGACTTCCCAACGATTATTATGAAAAACTTATCCAACTTGCTTCGGATGAAGGAGTAGCAGTCGTTTTGGATTGTTCAGGTGCACCTCTTGAAACAGTTCTAAAATCGTCGGCTAAACCTACTGCCATCAAACCTAATAATGAGGAACTTTCACAGTTGCTTGGAAAAGAAGTAACAAAAGATATTGAAGAACTCAAAGACGTTCTTAAAGAGTCACTTTTTAGTGGTATCGAATGGATAGTGGTCTCATTAGGTCGAAACGGTGCCTTTGCAAAACATGGTGATGTTTTCTATAAGGTAGATATTCCTGATATCCCAGTTGTTAATCCAGTCGGATCAGGGGACTCAACGGTAGCTGGTATTGCATCAGCTTTAAATAGTAAAAAAAGTGACGCTGACTTATTAAAACATGCGATGACATTGGGTATGTTAAATGCTCAAGAAACAATGACAGGGCATGTGAATATGACTAATTACGAAACACTAAACTCACAAATTGGAGTAAAAGAGGTATAAAAATGGTACTTACAGAACAGAAACGCAAATCTTTGGAAAAAATTTCAGATAAAAACGGTGTTATCTCAGCTTTGGCATTTGACCAACGTGGTGCTTTGAAACGTTTGATGGCACAGTATCAAGATACAGAACCAACTGTAGCTCAAATGGAAGAACTAAAGGTTTTGGTTGCTGATGAACTTACAAAATACGCTTCTTCAATGTTGCTTGACCCTGAATATGGACTTCCAGCAACAAAAGCATTGGATAAAGAAGCAGGTCTTCTTCTTGCCTATGAAAAAACAGGTTATGATACATCAAGTACAAAACGTTTGCCTGACTGCTTGGATGTTTGGTCTGCAAAACGTATCAAAGAGCAAGGCGCTGATGCCGTTAAGTTCTTGCTTTACTATGATGTAGACAGCTCAGATGAACTTAACCAACAAAAACAAGCTTATATTGAACGTGTTGGTTCTGAATGTGTCGCTGAAGATATTCCTTTCTTCTTGGAAATCCTTGCTTATGATGAAGAAATCTCAGATGCAGGTTCTGTTGAATATGCAAAAGTGAAACCTCGCAAAGTCATTGAAGCGATGAAAGTTTTCTCTGATCCACGCTTTAACATTGATGTTCTTAAAGTAGAAGTACCAGTTAACGTTAAATATGTCGAAGGTTTTGCTGATGGTGAAGTAGTTTACAGTAAAGCTGAAGCTGCTGACTTCTTTAAAGCACAAGAAGAAGCGACTAACCTTCCATACATCTACCTAAGTGCAGGTGTATCTGCTAAATTGTTCCAAGAAACATTGCAATTTGCTCACGACTCAGGTGCCAAGTTTAATGGTGTGCTTTGTGGACGTGCTACTTGGGCAGGATCTGTAGAACCTTACATCAAAGAAGGTGAAAAAGCAGCACGTGAATGGTTGCGTACTACTGGATTCGAAAATATTGATGAACTTAACAAAGTTCTTGTTAAAACAGCTAGTCCATGGACTGATAAAGTATAGTAAAAACATAAAACGGAGGATATTGTTATGAACAGAGAAGAGATGACTCTCTTAGGGTTTGAAATTGTTGCTTATGCTGGAGATGCTCGCTCTAAACTTTTAGAAGCGCTTAAAGCGGCTGAAAATGGTGATTTCGCTAAGGCAGATAGTCTTGTAGTAGAAGCAGGAAGCTGTATTGCAGAGGCTCACAATTCTCAGACAGCTATGTTGGCTCGAGAAGCTTCTGGGGAGGAACTTCCATACAGCGTTACCATGATGCATGGTCAGGACCACTTAATGACTACTGTCTTATTAAAAGATGTGATTCATCACCTCATCGAACTTTATAAAAGAGGAGCAAAATAATGCATAAACTCATTGAACTTATTGAGAAAGGGAAACCGTTCTTTGAGAAAATCTCTCGAAACATCTATCTTCGTGCTATTCGTGATGGATTTATCGCTGGTATGCCAGTCATCCTTTTCTCATCTATCTTTATCCTTATTGCCTATGTCCCAAATGCTTGGGGATTCCACTGGTCAAAAGACATTGAGACCTTCTTGATGACTCCTTATAGCTATTCGATGGGTATCCTAGCATTCTTTGTTGGTGGTACTACCGCTAAAGCTTTGACGGACTCAATGAACCGTGACCTACCTGCGACCAATCAGATTAACTTCTTATCTACGATGCTAGCGTCTATGGTAGGGTTCCTTTTGATGGCAGCTGAGCCTGCAAAAGAAGGAGGCTTCTTGACAGCCTTCACGGGAACAAAAGGTCTTTTGACAGCATTTATTGCAGCCTTTGTGACAGTTAATGTTTACAAGGTCTGTGTGAAAAATAATGTTACTATTCGTATGCCTGAAGAGGTTCCACCAAATATCTCTCAAGTATTTAAAGACTTGATTCCATTCACTGTAGCGGTTGTTCTCCTTTATGGATTTGAACTCATTGTTAAGGGAACTCTTGGTGTAACCGTTGCAGAATCAATCGGTACCCTTCTTGCTCCTCTCTTCTCAGCTGCAGATGGTTACCTTGGAATTACACTTATCTTTGGTGCTTATGCCTTCTTCTGGTTTGTTGGTATCCACGGTCCTTCAATTGTCGAACCAGCAATCGCTGCTATCACTTATGCCAATATCGATGCCAACTTGCATCTTATCCAAGCTGGACAACATGCAGATAAAGTTATCACTTCTGGTACTCAAATGTTTATTGTTACCATGGGTGGAACAGGAGCTACATTGATTGTTCCATTCTTGTTCATGTGGATTTGTAAATCAGAACGTAACCGTGCCATCGGACGTGCCTCAGTTGTTCCAACATTCTTTGGGGTTAATGAGCCAATCTTATTTGGTGCACCAATCGTATTGAATCCGATTTTCTTTGTACCGTTCATTTTCGCTCCGATTGTCAACGTTTGGATCTTTAAATTCTTTGTTGACACATTGAACATGAACTCATTCTCTGCCAACCTTCCATGGGTTACTCCTGGTCCGTTGGGAATTGTACTCGGTACTAACTTCCAAGTTCTATCATTTATCTTAGCCGGACTCTTGGTAGTTGTTGATACTATCATTTATTACCCATTTGTTAAGGTATACGATGAACAAATTCTTGAAGAAGAACGTTCTGGTAAAACAAACGATGCTCTTAAAGAAAAAGTAGCTGCAAACTTCAATACTGCTAAAGCAGATGCCGTTCTTGGAAAAGCAGGCGTTGCTAAAGAAGATGTAGCAGCAAACAATAATATCACAAAAGAAACTAATGTCCTTGTTCTTTGTGCAGGTGGAGGTACAAGTGGCTTGCTTGCCAATGCCTTGAACAAAGCAGCAGCAGAATACAATGTTCCAGTCAAAGCGGCAGCGGGTAGTTACGGTGCTCACCGTGAAATGTTGCCAGAGTTTGACTTGGTTATCTTGGCTCCACAGGTCGCTTCAAACTTCGATGATATGAAGGCTGAAACGGATAAATTGGGCATTAAACTTGCAAAAACTGAAGGAGCTCAATATATCAAATTGACACGTGATGGACAAGGTGCTCTTGCATTTGTTCAACAACAGTTTGATTAATAAATTTGTAAAAGTTATTTGAGACGAGATTATTCTTTCAATTCCTTATAATATTGTTAACCATATCATTGCATTTCATTTCCTTGGTTTCCGGAACTCAGAATATCGTCTCAAATGCTTTTTTTGAAAGGATTTATAGTTATGACTAAAACACTTCCTAAAGATTTTATTTTTGGTGGTGCTACAGCTGCTTATCAAGCAGAAGGTGCGACTCACACGGATGGTAAAGGCCCAGTTGCATGGGATAAGTATCTTGAAGACAATTATTGGTACACAGCAGAGCCTGCAAGTGATTTTTACCATAAATATCCTGTTGATTTAGAATTAGCTGAAAAATATGGCGTTAATGGTATTCGTATTTCAATTGCCTGGTCTCGTATTTTCCCAACTGGCTATGGCGAAGTAAATGAAAAAGGTGTTGAATTCTACCATAATCTTTTTGCCGAGTGCCACAAACGTCATGTTGAGCCATTCGTGACTTTGCACCACTTTGACACACCAGAAGTTCTTCACTCAGATGGAGATTTCTTAAACCGCGAAAATATAGAACACTTTGTAGATTATGCCGCTTTCTGTTTTGAAGAGTTCCCAGAAGTAAACTACTGGACAACTTTCAATGAAATTGGCCCAATTGGAGATGGTCAATACTTGGTTGGTAAATTCCCTCCAGGCATTCAATATGATCTTGCCAAAGTCTTCCAATCACACCACAATATGATGGTTTCTCATGCACGTGCTGTGAAATTGTATAAAGATAAAGGTTATAAAGGCGAAATTGGTGTAGTACATGCGTTGCCAACCAAATACCCTTATGATCCAGAAAATCCAGCAGATGTTCGTGCCGCTGAGTTAGAAGATATCATCCATAACAAATTTATCTTGGATGCAACCTACCTTGGACACTATTCAGATAAAACGATGGAAGGGGTCAACCACATCCTAGCTGAAAATGGTGGAGAACTTGATCTTCGTGATGAAGACTTCCAAGCACTTGAAGCAGCTAAAGATTTGAACGATTTCCTTGGTATCAACTACTACATGAGTGATTGGATGCAAGCCTTTGATGGTGAGACTGAAATCATTCACAATGGTAAGGGTGAAAAAGGAAGTTCTAAGTACCAGATTAAAGGTGTTGGTCGCCGAATCGCACCAGATTATGTGCCTAGAACGGATTGGGACTGGATTATTTATCCTGAAGGCTTGTATGACCAAATCATGCGAGTGAAAAATGATTATCCAAACTACAAGAAGATTTACATCACTGAAAACGGTCTTGGATACAAAGATGAGTTTGTAGATAATACCGTTTATGATGATGGTCGTATTGATTACGTGAAGAAACACTTGGAAGTTTTATCAGACGCAATTGCGGATGGTGCAAATGTTAAAGGTTACTTCATCTGGTCACTTATGGATGTCTTCTCATGGTCAAACGGATACGAAAAACGTTATGGACTATTCTATGTAGACTTTGACACGCAAGAACGCTATCCTAAGAAATCAGCTCATTGGTATAAGAAAGTAGCAGAAACTCAAGTGATAGAGTAATATTACTTGAAAATGTAAAAAATTGTTATCCGATACTTTAGAAAAAGTACAACACTTATTTAGACCAGGCTTTGAAAAGGTATATATTGTTAGTTTCGAAGATTGTCCTATGATTCCTGAGCTTGAAGCTACCCCGTTGCTAAAATGTGGTAAATGGTATGTTTCAACTGGAAAAGAGTGGATTTGCCATTCTGATTTAGAGTTATCAGCATTTGAGTGGGAATTTTTACAATCACTCGATGTAGAAATACGTGAGACTATTCACTTCGAGGTAAATTATTTGCCTTTCCAATAATAAAAAGAAAGGAATTAGTTGTGACTATCGAATTAAAAAACGAGTATCTTACTGTTCAGTTTAAAACACTTGGTGGTCAACTGACTTCGATTAAAGACAAGGATGGGATAGAGTATCTCTGGCAAGCTGATCCAAATTATTGGAATGGACAGGCGCCTATTCTATTTCCTATCTGTGGTAGTTTACGAAATGATTGGGCTATTTATAGACCTCAAGAAAGACCCTTTTTTACAGGTCTTATTCGTAGACATGGTTTTGTTCGAAAAGAAGAATTTATTCTGGAAGAAGTCAATGATAATAGCGTGACCTTTAGTATTAAACCAAATGCTGAGATGCTTGATAATTACCTATATCAGTTTGAACTGAGAGTTGTTTATACCTTGAATGGTAAATCAATTAGAACCGAATTTCAGGTAACGAACTTGGAAATGGAAAAAACAATGCCTTACTTTATTGGAGCCCATCCAGCATTCAATAGTCCTTTAGTAGAAGGTGAAAACTATGAGGATTATTATATTGAATTTAGTGAGGTTGAGTCTTGCTCGATACCAAAGAGTTTTCCTGAGACAGGATTATTAGATTTGCAAGATCGGACACCTTTTTTGGAAAATCAAAAAATTCTCGATTTGGACTACTCACTTTTTTTCCATGATGCCATTACACTTGACCAGCTCAAGTCTCGTAGCGTAACGCTTCGGTCAAGGAAGTCTGGTAAAGGTCTTCGAGTAGATTTTGATGATTTTCCGAACTTGATTCTGTGGTCTACAACTAATAAAAGTCCATTCATTGCTTTGGAACCTTGGAGTGGTCTCTCCACTTCACTTGAAGAAGGTAATTTCTTAGAAGATAAAAGACAGGTAACGAAAATTTCACCTCAAGAAACTTCTAGAAAAATCTATGATATTACTATCCTTAATTAAAATTTGTTATTATTTGAGTCTTCAATAAGATTTGAATACTCTTACCTTGTGATGATAGATTGGTCTTCTCCGTGCCAGTCTTACATCGCAAGGTTTTTAAGTTTTTTGTGGGTCTATGTCAACTGTAGTGGGTGACGAAAAGCTAATATCTAAAGACAGTCTGGTAGTAAAAAATAAGATTATTTACTACTTCTTGATTTAAAATAATAGTGGAGCCATTAATTTGTGGCAAATTTAATTTAATATTTTGCCTCAAATTAGCCACACTTTTTATAGAACTAAGAGGAAAAATGAAATTTTCTTCCTATTAATATAGTTGTTTGAAATCTTAAATATAGCGTTTTGGAATGGCAACAGTTTTTTTGACAAATTTTAT
>NZ_KV815569.1:0-2348 GCF_001814285.1 Enterococcus sp. HMSC076E04
TTATGGCAGAAACGATCATCGGCCAGTCCAGTAAAGAAATTATTTTTTGGAGTAGCTACTTCTGAAATACCGCTTTTATCAACTTTTATCAAGAGGTTGTGACAAAATTTTGTCACAACCTTTTTTGAATTTTTCTAAAGTATAGGATTTAGATACAAATCAGATAGATTTTGCTTCTACCCTTAACAGCAAAGGAGGAGAGTACAAATGTACAAAATCTTAAAAGTCATATCTATTTTTCTATTGATGTTTATTATAGCAGCAGGCGCTTATGGTGTAAGCGAATATATGAAATTGCAAAACTTGTCTGAAGTTTCAAAGAAAACAGCAGCCAACATGAATGTGAAATATTCAGCTGATGCAGCCACACATTTACCGGATCGGTTCAATGTACTGCTATTAGGTGTAGATACTGGAGAATTTGGTAGGACAGAAAAAGGAAGATCGGATTCAATGATTGCTGCCCATGTTGATCTTAAAAATGAGACAGTAAAACTTATCAGTCTAGAACGAGATACTTATGTTCAAATCGCAGGACATAATAGTTTTGATAAATTAAATGCCGCTTACGCTTATGGAGGAGAACAAACAGCTATACAAACGACAGAGAACATGCTTCATACTACTATTCCTTACTATATGACAATGAATATGAAGGGGCTAGAGAGTATGCTAAGTATTGTTGGCGATATTGAAGTGGTCAATGATTTTGCTTTCAACTTTGACCATTATGATTTTCCAAAAGGGTCCCTTACGTTATCTCCAGAAGAAGCTCTTGCATGGTCAAGAATGAGATATGATGACCCTAATGGTGATTATGGGAGGCAAATACGACAGCAAAAAGTGATCAAAGCAATCATGCAGAAGCTGTTGACTGTGGAATCCATACCTAAAATAGACAAAATCATCAATGTTCTAGGGAACAATATGAAAACAAATTTACCTTTGGGAGAATTATTTAAATTATATTTAACAAAGAGTACCAAATTTAAAATGAGTACGGATCAATTAAAAGGAGAAGAAGAAATAATTGACGGTATCTCTTACCAAAAAATGACTGACACAGAAATCAAACGAATCAGTCAGCAATTACAGTAAAGCAGGAGAGAGGCACATGATTAAAAAAAGTTTGATCACCCTTGGGACAATCGTCCTTCTAATAGGGATTACAGGTGGAAGCGTCTATATGACGAACAGAGTCTTCACGTCCTCAACGAACGAAAGTAAAACAATAGAAAATACTGAGAGTTCTAGGAAACAAGAACGAACAGAACGGCAAAGTTCCAATTCTACCAGTCGGACGATCACCACAAAGGAACAGCCAGCAAAAAATGAAAAAAATAAAGAAACGGAAGATACAAAGGAGTCATCAAAGACCGTTGCTCTTACCTTCGATGATGGACCTAATCCCTCCACTACCCCAAAACTTTTAGAAATTTTAAAACAAAAAAACGTACACGCCACTTTTTTTGTTCTAGGGGAAAATGTTTCCCAACACGAACAGCTTTTACAAAAGGAGGTGCAAGAAGGTCATCAAATCGGCAGCCATACTTTTTCTCATAAGGATTTAGCTGGTCTATCTGACCAAGAAATCAGTGAGGAAATCACTCAAACAGATAACGCTATTTTGAAAGCAATCGGTAAAAAGCCAGCCTATGTCCGACCTCCGTATGGCTCTATTACAAAAAAAGGAGCGGCAATCATTCATCGACCAATAATCGAGTGGTCTGTTGATTCTCAAGATTGGCAATCCAGACAAAAGGAAAAAATTTTACAGCAAGTAAAAAGTACAGTATATGATGGCGCCATCATATTACTACATGATATCTATCCTGAGACCGTAGATGCTGTTCCTGTGCTGATTGATGAATTAAAAAAAGAAGGATATACTTTTACGACCATCAGCGATTTGCTAGATAATCCATCAAAAATAGAAAATTATTATGGGCGCAAGGATCACCGACCCGCTTAGTCAAAAAAGGAGAGATGTCCAATGATTCAAAAGCAGATGTATTTTATTAGAGGATATTACATTTTGCTGCTGCTCGTACTTTATCTTTCTTTTTATGAAAAAAGTGTTTTTTATTTATTTTTTACTAATACGATTCTGGCATATATCTCGATTGAATTAGCAAGGTGGGTAAAAGTCAGCAGCTCCAAACTAGTCTCTCTCGTGCTGATCTTATTCTGGCTACTGTTTTTTCCAAATAACTTTTATTTGTTCACCGATTTATTCCATCTGTCTTTGCTTTCACCTTACGATCCATTTACTATGATGATAAGCATGAAGATGGAAATTTGGTATAAATTATTGCTATATAAATTGAGTTAAATTGTATTCGTTTTTC
>NZ_KV815570.1:0-279 GCF_001814285.1 Enterococcus sp. HMSC076E04
TGTGTGTGTTCTACCAATTTTTCTGCATGTGTATCTAATCTTTCATCGTGTTTCTTTAGTTCTTCATGAATCATCAATCGATCTGATTTGCTCGATTCTAAATCTTTTGTTAATAGTTCCAAGTTGTAACTCACTTGTGATAGTGTTTTCGTAATTTTTGTAAATGATGCAACAATCGGTCTAATTACTAATAAAATTAAAGAAACGATAGCGGTTATTGATCCTGCTATCGCTCCCCATTCCCCTAAATTAATCATATTGCAACTCCTTGTATCAAAA
>NZ_KV815571.1:0-777 GCF_001814285.1 Enterococcus sp. HMSC076E04
CCCTCTCTGAACTCCAAATATCTTAGGCTGTTATTCCCATTAATACCTTGATTTCAGTAGACATTGAAAAGCCGAAGAGCGTTCCATTTCTTCGGTTCTTTTTATATATTCCTCGAATGGTCTCCATGCCCTTAATCGTGGAAGAGGCTGTACGGAGACTTTGATAAAATTTATTTCGTCGTTTAATAGGTCGAGGGTCTTGTTCTATTAAATTGTTAAGATACTTCACAGTTCGGTGCTCTGTCTTAGTATATAAACCCACACTCTGTAACTTTCTAAAGGCGGAGCCAAGAGAAGGTGCTTTATCGGTCACAATTGCTTTCGGCTCACCAAACTGTTTATGGAGTCGTTTTAAGAAAGCATAGGCTGCTTGCGTATCCCGTTTCTTTCGTAACCAGATATCTAAGGTTAAGCCGTCCGCATCAATTGCACGATAAAGATAATGCCAACCTCCCTTAATTTTGATATAGGTTTCGTCCATTTTCCATGAATAGAAGGATTGTCTATTTTTCTTCTTCCAAAGATAATAGAGGACTTTGCTGTACTCTTGCACCCAACGATAAATCGTAGTATGACAAACATTTATTCCACGATCATATAACAATTCCTGAACTTCACGATAGCTTAGATTGTAACGCAGGTAGTAACCAACAGCGACAATAATGACGTCTTTTTTGAATTGTTTGCCTTTAAAATGATTCATTACTCTGTCCTCTCTGTCTTTTTTCTCAATTTTACACTAAAATAGATTTTTTGGAAAACTTTGCAACAGAACCA
>NZ_KV815572.1:0-30875 GCF_001814285.1 Enterococcus sp. HMSC076E04
TAAATTAATCATATTGCAACTCCTTGTATCAAAATAAAAAGCACATCACTTAAGATGCGCGCTTATCTTTATTAATGATTTTATCTGCTTCTTCGTCTGTAATGCATAGTGGAACGAATAGTCGAACTTGATCGTCAGTAAAACAGCCCCAATCATACATCATTTTCACATCGCTAAAACTAAACATACTACTCACCTCCCTTTGAAGCTGGATTTAGTTGCTTTTTAATTTCTTCAATGTCCTTGCTATTTTGTAACGAAGCAAGCATCATTTTTGAATTGATTTGTGTTAAACTGTCCGCTTTTTCTTTCAATGCAGTATTTTCCTGTTTAATTGCTACATCGCTTAGCATGAGTTTGGCGTTGATCTGTTTTAAATCGCCGTTCTCATGTTCCAGAGCCTCGTACATCGCTTTGAGATTGTTTAAATCGTTGTGATCTAGTGTGTTCGCTAAAACAATCCATTGGTTCAGTTTAGGATCAAACATCTGATCAGCAATCGTTAGCGGTTCGCCATCAGCACGAATTCCTTCAAGCGGCGGCTGATCCGTGTAAGGAACGGATACAAGCATATCGTCCAATACTTTTCCTGCATACTCTCCGCCAGTACGTCCGTATTTCCAAATATCTTTCATTTATTTCCCTCCTACTTTGTTTTTGGATAACTATCAGCTGTTCGCCATTCTCCTGAAATATAATGATTTCCTACTCGATTAGTTGCAAATTTAACTACTTGTTTACCAGTTGAATCAGTGATTACCAAAGCGCTGATTTCTCCTTGTGGCGTAGTCCACTGTACAACCGACAACGGAATCCCTACAATTGTCCATCCAATAGGAAGCTGAAATCCTAAAGGAATTTCTAGTAGATTCACATGTGAAGCTACGGCTGTTGTCGAGTTTGTTTTTACTCGTGCGTGAAAGAATACCCTATCACCAATACGTTCGAATTCGTATGAAAATTCATTAAATGCGCTTTGTTTATCTGATTGAATAGTAGTCAAACCAGATCCACTCTGTAACACACTACCTAAGTTTTTAACTGTTGCCACATCTACTCCGTCGATCTGGGCCCCATCTTTGAAATTTTTTAGTCCTAAAACGGTTTCGGGTTCAGTTAGACTAACCGTATTATTCAAGCCTTTTTCAGTATATTCAGGTGTGACATCCCAACTGTAATCATTGGGATTGTTGCTGTCTTTCAATCCTTCACCGAAGTATTTAAACTGACTAATATTTGGGGTTCGGGTGTCACCTTTTTCTAGTTTTACCCATTCAATATTTACTGTTCCTTTCGTCGGTTGTGGCGCTTGAAATACATTCAATGCATTTGCACTACCATCAATGTGACTTTGTGTTATTTCGAAAGTAAGTTGCCATACGTCTGTCAAACCTTCTACAGGAACCATATTACCGACAGGTAAAGATCCAGCTCGTAAATAAATTCCAAACGTCTGTGTAGATGGTTTGCTCGCCTTCATTGTAAAAGTATACTTTTGTCCCTGTACGTATGGTTCATTAGGAGTAAAATTAGCCGCCATATATTCTGTAGTATTAATTGGGAAAGAAGCTGGTTTAAGAATATTCTCTCCCAGTGGAATCTTACTCAAATAATACGGCGCATCGAGTAGATTTGGCTGGTATGGGGTGGCTGTGTCACTCGTTGAGTTCACTTTCTCAATCTTAATATCATAACCAATACTAATTTTACCAGTAGCTGTAGCAGCTTCCCATACTTGCATATATGGTGAATGGTCACCATCTGGAAAATTTGAAGGTACTGTGAAAGCTATACTATACCGATACCACTTGTTGCGACAATTTTCATCTGGTCTAATAATCCCTAGACGATTGACTACACCGTCAACAGTTACATTATATGGGTGTATAGAAATATTAGAAATATTGGTATCGAAATCGCTATTAATAAGTAGTGGTACAGAAGCTATATAGGTTTTCCCCTTTTCAAGTCTACCTAATTTAGGTACATATACATTTCTTGAAGTTCCTACTGCTGACGGGTCTGTATTATCTATTGTGAAATAACTATCTCTACCTTTTACATAAGCCAAAGGTGGTTGAGATATAATACCATTACGACTTAATTTACTAAAATCTAGGTTAGGCGCTAAGTTAGCTCTTCCAGAATAATCATAGTCCCCGAATTCGATGCTGTTGCTGTACATTTTCTTCAACTTGCCGAGATCGCCGATTTGCTGATTGGTTTGATCAATACGAGCATTTGCCTTATCAATATTAGTATTGAGAGTTGCGACATCTTGATTGGCTTTCGTGATTTTGTCGTTTGTGTCTTTTAATTTCGCATCAATCTGCGTTTCAGATTCCGCAATTTTCTGTTCAATCTCTTGCTTTCCATCAGCTAGAATTTTTTCTATTTTATCAATGGTCTGACTGAAACCATTGAAATAATAATCTTCTAGTTCTGGTGTACTATCATCGATTGGACTGCGTTTGATGTCAAAAGTAAAACGACCAGCTGTATCTAACGAGCGGTCATTGGGGAAATCAATATATACGCTACCTTCTACGGTGCCTACGTATCCCAGTATATTATCCTCTAACACAATAGAAACAATGCCATTCACACGATCTTCAATGGTGGCAAGATAGTCATGTTTACCATATCCCCCTTCTGCCGTTGCAGATTTGAACATCAGACGAATTGGAACGGTTGTTCCTTCTGGCAGACTTTGAGGAATGCCGTTTTTCCGAACTAATTTCATTCGAAGCTTGGCTGTTCCCCGATCATGTGACCAAAAAACAACATTCGTTCTGTTTGGACTAGTGGCTTCTGCTTGAATCACAATAATCGATTCATTAATTTTAAACATCTATATCCTCCTTTCTTAAATAATTGGTATTGGGTCATTCGTTACCCATGTACCTGAAATATAAGATGATCCATTTCCTGAGTATGCGACTACGCGACTAGCTTGCGTTAAACCTGCCCTTGCGCCAGCAGGTTGGGTTTCATTGCGATATAAAGCCAGCGGATGATAAGCAGGATAACTTTGATCACGTTGAAATCCAGCGGGAACCAAAATAACATTTCTTGTGTTAGAAGCATCAGAAGGATAATTATTGCATTCATACTTGATTGCTATTGTGACTGTGTCTCCTTCACGTTTAATAGTACCGTTAACGTTTGTAATATTGTCACGATCGCTAATATCATCGTTAGTGATTTGGCGAATGATTTTACCTGTAACGACATTCCCTTGATTTCTTACTTCAGCAATTTTATTCGCTTTTACTTTAGAACCAACAACTTTGATTCTAGCAGTTCCGTTATCCGCAATTATCCCATAGTCATTTCCAGTTCCTTGATCACTTGGATCAATGTTAATGTCAGCTAAATTTCTAGCTTCTGCAATACAGTTTTGATTTAGGTAGTAATTATTGTTTGTAGCAATTTTTGAACCTCCTGTGGCAAATAAACAACGATTTGATTTCCCATAAGTAGTTTCAGCAAAACGACAATTCCAGACAGCTAAATAACTAGACTGTTCAGAATAAATTGCACACTTTAATTGTCCTGAAATATTCGCCTGATCTACAAACTCGATTCCATTAACTTGTTGGTAACCTAAAGAGCTAATAAATGAAATGGAGCGAACTTTAACACTTAAGTCAGATGTTACATCTGTTACGCTTTGGCGACTGCGCAAAGTAATGCTAACTGCTTTGAGATTGCGAATCTCGACATCTTCAAGGTATACTCCATCGCCAATCCAAATAGTTACTCGTGAACTAGTTAATAACGGTATTTGATTTACAGCAGCTTGAATTGTAAGAAATGGATTTTTTTCTGTACCATCCCCACTTTGATCACTTCCTGTTTTAGCAACATATAAATCGAGCGTTTCGCCGTATGCTCCCATAAGAGTTCCAACAGAAACATTTAGTTGATTTAGCTGACCTTGTTGATTATCTTGTCTTGTCTTTAATTCTGTATAATTCAAATTGAAAAGGTTATCCAATGCTAATAATCTCGAATAAAGCGTTGGATAGATCGTACCTTCAGCATTTATTCGAGCATCCACTACTTCGTTAGAAGAATCACCGCCTGAATGAAGCACGAGATTATCTATACGACTGTTTGTTGATTTGTGCTGCTCGTCTAAATTTTTTTCCAAATTTTCTAAGTAGTCCACATTGTCATTGAATGTTTCTTTCCACTCGTTGGAAATTCGGTTATTCTTCAATTTTTCTAATTCCAACTAAATCACTCCTTTCTTCGCCATTTCAGCGAGTATCGACGTCATTGTTTTCTTTGTGTTGCTCAATGTGATTTCTGGTGGCTTATTTGGTATCGCTGGATACGTCTTGATTCCTACTACTTGAATATAGGTATTGACACCTAACGGCTCATAGACAAACGCCACGTAATCGCCCTTATTAGGCTCTACACGCCATTTCATAGTAACTGTGCCAGTGATTGTTGGATAGTCTTGCAAGTCTTGTTTCAAACGTTCTAGCATGTTCCCTGAAACGGTGTAACGATCATCACTAACTGGACTTTGGACACGTATACCCCATTTTTCCGACTGCTTACTTGTATATGTGATTGGCGTGAAGTAGTAAGTGTCGTCTTCCTTTTTCTTCCCAAATCCTTTTATTTGTGTTTTCAAATTCAAAGTATCAATATCAAATTTCACGGAATCGGTATTGTATTTGTAGCGTATTTGTTCTTCAGTTTTTTTACCATATTCTGAACGAGGGAAGAAAGTAAGGTTTTTGTTGTCCGGAATCACTATCGCATCGTAGTCTTTCAAAATTTCTTCAACCAGTTTCAAATAGTTCCCATTCCCGAAGTTTTCTTGTTCAACTGGCAAAAACTTCTTGTTCGGATCTACAATATTCCATGTAAATCCACGGTTATCAGGTTTGAAAACATGCGCTAGCAGTTGGTTGATAGAGCGTGTTCCTGTGATTGTGTCGTACTGAAAGCCATCTTGCATGGTGTAGTAAATGTGCGTGGCTGTAACTGTTTTTGTGATTGCTGCCCCTTCGGCAGAAACGCCCATTTGTTTTACGATAAACTCTTGTCCATTGAAAAATACTGAATTTTCATAATCGACTAAATCAAAAGCCAATTCATTGAATTTTGTTTTGACAATAGTGAACGAAATTTCCCACGTTTCGTTCTCTTGCCAATTTTCAGTAAATGTACTTTTATCGTAGTCAGTCAATATTTCTTTTTTTGTTTTCTCGTAGTCTTGGATAAAAATATCTTTCAAATTCCCACCTACTTATACAAAAAATTGAAGTCCCATTTTGACTCCACTCTCGTAACATTTTGTATTTCAATTTCATTCGTTCCAACCGCTAACGTTATCAAACCTAAATTCGTGTCAATTCCGCAATTTACACCGTTCAACTTCGGATAAACACGTTCTAAAGTCAAAGTTTGGCCTAGCAACGTAGAAAACTCCGGATAGTAGATGAATCGTTCCCCTGTCGTTTTGTTGAAAATAGTCACGTTGCCTTCTGATTCACCTTCCAAAGTGATTTTTAGAGCATGTTCACGTGGATCAATAGCAAAATCGCCAGCATTATAAATGATAAAATTACTGGTTCGGTGCGTATACTTATAATCTTCCGCAACTAGACCTTGTGAAAATTGCCATTCATTAGACAGTGAAAAATCCGATAACGTGGAAGCCATCGATTCGGAACAACCTCTAAAAACAGTGAAAGTCGCCTTGTAAGTTGCATATCTTAGACCAACTTCATTCACTTCTACTGAGTTAGGACGGACAAAGTATTTTTTGCCCGGTTCTCTATCTGTAAAAATATAATATCCTTCGTCATCGAATAGAAACGCGTATAATTCAGTTTCTTTTAGTTGATAGTCATACATATTTTTGAATTCAGCATAAAATTCCACTTCGATAGTGAACGATTTGAAACTTTTTTCGACTTCTCTCGAACCGTTTGACCCTGAAAATTCTTGGTATTCTACGTTTAGTTGTGGTGCTTTTCGTACAAAAGAAATACACTCTATGCCCAATTTTTCTTTTAGAGATACTATCTCTTGATTTTTTATGAAGCGAAAATCGATTAAATAGCCATTCACTTTATCCCTCCTAACCTCTTGTATATAGCGAACGTTTAAACTGGTTACCTAAGTATCCATTTGTATTGTCTGCAATTGGTTTACCATCAAGTTTGACACTTGTGTCTTTTGCTAAAAGTTTAGATAGCAAGTTATTCTGCTGAATCATCAGTGAAACTAATGTTTCTAACGTTCCGCTCGAATCGCTACTATTATTTGCGCTTTTTGGTTTTACTCCTAACTTATCTTGAGCAATCGCAAGCAACTGCATCGCTCTTGATCGTTTAGCCTTATCTAACGGAATAATAATTTCTGGCTTGTTTCCTTCTGCGATTTCCGCAATTTGATGTTGGTTTACAATTCCACCGTTTGCGTAACCATGCCCACGATAAGCATTTCTTAGTGAGCCATATCTTGACAACGCATATCTAATTGAAGCTAAGATGTTAGATAGTGGGTCATAGATATTACTGTTGAATCCATGCATTGCATACTGTCTGAATGTTGGGTCAATCATTTGAAGTAATCCTTTAGAAGGTGTGCCGTTTTTAGCGTTAATATCCCAGTTGTTAATTGCTCTAGGGTTACCATTTGACTCTGTACGCATTTGGTTTAGTAATGCGTTTAAGTTTGACGTGCTATATTGCCCAGTCATTTTCAACGCTCTAATGGCTACATTACGCCATCTTTCTACACCACTGCCTCCCACGCTATCGCCACCGCTAACAAGTCCGCCCTGCGGATCTCTTACACCGTTCAAATGCACGTGGTCGTAGTGGTCACCATCAGGCCATGGCTCCCATGCACCAGTTGCTGGTTGACCTGATTGTCCTGAACGGTCACGAACCTTACCATTTGTGATAACATAGCCGATTTGATTTTTAAATTTATCAAATGCATAATTGGCAGCTTCAGTATATTTCGGTGATCCGCCTGTAACACCAGGTAAAGCAATATCGATAGCATTTCGTTTACCATGAGAATATGGATCTCCTGGGCGATATCCTGAAGTAGCTACAAAGCCTGGGAATTTTTTCATAACTTGTTGTGCAACATTAGCTAAGTATTTATAAACTCCCTGCATTCCTGAGATACCTGTATCTAAGTCTCCGGCAGAGAATAATTCAGTAACTTTAGATACTAATGCATCAGTAGCTTTCTTCACAATACCTTTAGCAACATCTAATGGATATTTTACAAGAGAAGATAAATCAACAACATTTCCTAAAACTTTTTTAACTAGATCAAGAGGATTTGAAACAAAGTCCCAAACATCTCCAACTAAATCTCCAAGGCCTGAAGCTTTATCTTTTACCCAATCCCATGACTTGCTTGCCATATTTCCTAAAGCGCCAAAGAATCCAGTACCTTTTTTGTATCGATATTTAGGTCGTTTTTGGCCTAACATCATAGCTGTTTCTTCAGCTGGAATAACATGAGTACCTGGGGCACCCCACATTGTTACATTACGTCCTTTTGGAATCATTACATTTCCATTAGGAGAAATAACCGCTTCCGCCCCACAGCCATCATTTACCATCATCGGACCACCTGGGTGGCCATCAGTACCTTTAGCGTATTGAGGAACATCCCATTCCTGAATCTTATCTGCGCCTAATTTTTCAAGAACCCAGTTTGCACCACCAATAATTGCGTTAACTGGTCCACCAACAGCTTTTAATGCTGCATTAAACATACCTTTAAAGGCATCTTTAACAAAATGGGCACCATCTGAGATAGCTTTACCTAGTCTAGAAGGTAAATCTTTCATCCAGTTAACAACAGTATCAATACCACCGCTGAATGAGTTTTTGATTCCTGTCCATGTTTCTGTGACCGCACGTGTCAC
This sequence comes from Enterococcus sp. HMSC076E04, assembly GCF_001814285.1. Lineage (NCBI taxonomy): Bacteria > Bacillati > Bacillota > Bacilli > Lactobacillales > Enterococcaceae > Enterococcus > Enterococcus sp. HMSC076E04. The sequence continues at coordinate 7,928 of NZ_KV815572.1, forward strand.
ATTGCTTTTTATCTGATTAAACTTGTTCCACACGTTCATAGCCCAACCAGATATTTTATTCCAAGTGTCTCCAATGCCATTACTGAAGAAGTTTTTCACGCTGTTCCACATGTTTTTGATGAAATCACCAAATGTGGTTTTCAGGTTGCCAGCTTTGCTCAACAGATTCATTACCCAATTGACTAGCTTATCCCAAGTGTTGGAAATACCTTCAGTAAAGAAAGTTTTAGTGCTTTCCCATAGCCCTTTTATTGAGCCTGAAAAACCAGTCCACAAACCTTTTACTCCTTCTAAAATCCGTTTGAAGAATAGTATTTGAATCCAATTCCATACTGCTTGGATAGAACCCCAAAACAGTTGTTTTACTCCTTCCCACATCTTAGAAAAATCGCCAGTAAATAAACCAGTGAAGATTTTGATAGCACCTTGAATGACGTTCATAATCCCTTCGACTAAACCTATTATGTTGTCAATGAACCCCATGACTAAATCCATAACGATTTTTACAACGGGCTGTATAAACGTAAAAAAATTCTTGATTGCTTCAATAATCTGTTTACCATTTTCATTCCAAAATGTGGTCATCGATTTTCCAATTTTAGAAAAAGCTCCGCCTATCTTTTCTATAATGGGCATTATATATGGCGACAAAGTATCGAAAATTCCTTTTGCAATTTGCCATCCAATTTCTATTCCGTTTTTAATGGTTGTCATAGTACCATCAAAATATGTTTTGAGATTATCGAAAACATCCTTTATCTTAGAAATTGTTTCTGGAGAAAATCCTAATTTAGCTAGAACATCTTCCATGTCTGCGTTACCTTTGAATACGTCAAACAATGTCTTAACCGCGTTCTTTATTTTTTCTATGGTATCTTGTGCGAAAGTAACCATTTCTGGTGGGAAAATTTTAGTTAGAATGTCAAAGCCTTGCTTTGCTTGATCTCCATCTAACGTTCCAAACAGCGTCCCAAAAGCAAGTGTTGCTATGTCAGCCCCTTTTTTCAACATGTCAAATACAGGTTGAGCGACGTTTTTTATGCTTTCCATTGCTGGCTTGATTTTGGTTGTTAAGTCGTCAATTCCTTTGCCTATGTGACTGATCAAAGAAGTGATATTGCCTTTGCCGAAAGCATTAATTATTTCATTAATCATGTTTACGGCGCTGGCTTGCAGATTTCCAACCGCCCCCTCAATCGTAGCTGTGGAACCTGCTGCCTTTTTAGCTACATCAGTCATACCTAATTGCATGAATGCTTCATTCAATTCTTCAGCAGAGATTTCTCCGTTTGCCATAGCCTCGCGGAAGTCTCCGTCAGTATAAGCGCCCATTTCTTTCAATGCTTGTTGAATTTTCCCTGAAGCGCCCGGAATGGCATCCGCAATCTGATTAAAGTTTTCAGTTGTTAATTTGCCAGCACCGACAGTTTGTGTCATTGCCATTGCTACCGATTTGAACGTATCTGAGTTACCACCTGAAACGGCATTGACATTACCGATTGCCTGCGTTAGACCATCAAAGTCTTTCACACCGTTGGCTGCCAACTGTGCGGTCGTATTCATTACGTCGCCTAGTTCATAAACCGTTTGGTCGGCGTAATCTTTCATCACTGTTTTAGATTCTTCAATTTTCGAATTATCTATACCAGCAAATTGCATTGTTTGAACAAACTTGTCCATTGAATCGGAAGCCTCTACTGCTTCATCTTTCAACCCCATGAAACTGTTAACAACACCGCTAACTGCTTGTGAAGCTAAACCAGCAACTGCACCAAACGAAAATGCGCCTTTTAGCGAGCTTAATTTGTCTTTTAGTCCGTCCAGTTTCCTAGCTGACCTTGTGGACTTGTCGCCAAAATCTTCTATTTCTTTTCCTGATTGATCACTGGATCTTTCGAGTGTTTCTAATTGTCTACTGGATATTTGGCTTTGTCGTTCTAACTTTTCTAATGCCCTTTTTGCATCTTCGGTTTCATTTGCTGAATCGCCAAACTCATCAGCCATCAGTTTCACAACTTTGCGCTGTTCTTCGATAGCTTTCTCGGATAATTCTGTTTGTTTGGCTAGCCCTTTTTGTTTTGCTTCAAACGCGCCAGATTCATCACCAGCGGCTTTCAACGCTTTGACTTCGGCGTTCATTTGCCGTTCATTTTCTTTGATTTCATCAGATAAATCATTGACGGCTGTTTTGGAATACACCAATTCTTTTTTTGTGTCATTCAACTGGCGACTGTAAGCATTATATTTTGCGGTAGCATTGTTTATCTGTGTGTTAAGGTTAGCAACTTGTTTCGATTCCTCGCCATACTTGCTAATCGCTTCATCACGGCGCTTTGTTAATTCTCTTACTTTGGCATTTTGCCCTTCCATAACCGTAGACAAGTCTTTCGTCTTTTGACTAAGTGCTTCGTATGAACGTCCTGCTGAATCATAAGCCTTTAAATTGGCACGCATATTCGACTCAGCTTGTTTGACTTTCGCATTGATTTCGTCCAGCGTGTTACCAAAATTAGTGCTATCTAAACTAATCCCTAGCTTGATATTTCCTGCCGGTTGTCCTTTTCCTGCCATTATTTACCTCCTTCCTCAAGTTTCGCCAAGTCTTCAGCCGATAAAAATTGTTTGATGAAATCAGCACCATCTACATATTCTTCGCCACTCTCCACTTCTCCAAAAAGGTGTAACAAATAATGATAGTCGGCTTCGTCCACATCTCTCATCGTCCAACCTGCTTCAATCAAATCTTTGTAGATTTGATCCATTGCTTTCCTAGCTTCAGAAAAACTTATCTCTTTTTGCTCGCCGTCTGCTTTTTTTCATTGTTTCCCAGTTCATTGATTTGTTCAAAAACACTTTCTAATGCCGGTACTAACTCGCTCGCAGTCAAACCGTCTAAAATAGCATCAAATGTAACTGCTGGATCTTGGAAAATATCTGCTGTAATTGCAATCATTGAATCAATTGCTTCTAAATCAGTTAGGTCTGCTTTTTCCGCTTTCTCGTAAAATTTGATACACTCACGCATTGCACGTGCGGAAATATCTTGTTGTTTGAATGTTTTTTTCTTTCCGTCAAGTTTCAATTGCAATTCAATCATTTGTTTTCCTCCTTGTTTTTACAAAAAATAAGGCTAGCCAAAAATGGCTAACCTTGTGTATCAATTTTTGGTTCTGGTTATTTTGGTGTCCCTGTATCTGTCGTTGGTGTAGATACGGGGTTAACTACTTCCCCGCTTTGTTATTTACCAAGTCCTTGAATTTTTGTAAGGTCATCGTTTCTGATTCTACGGCTGTTAAGTATACATAGCCACGTTCATCAGAAATGAATTCCCCTTCGATAGAATCGGTTTGCAATTCTACCCCTTTGTCTTCAGCTGTTTTCATGTCGATATCTGGATGACTGAATTTTCCTTTTGCCAATCCCATGAATAAGCGTTTTCCTTCTTTGTTCGCTGTAACCATGACTACCGACACGTAAGGCGCTTCAGTTTCTGAACCAATTACATTTACACCATCCACAGTTTTAGCACCAATGATTTCGCTGTAAATGCCGTTATCCATTAAGTCTGCCACGTCAAGCGTAACTTTTGGCGACGAAACCCCTTTACTTGCAATGAAGAACGGTACGTTTGAAGCGTATGTTGTGTTAGAAGTTGCGCCTAATCCAGTAATTTTAGCTTCGATCGCTCCGCCTTTCGACTTATCTGCTACTAATTCTTTTAGAGTGCCGCCTGCACCTGTTTTTACGCCAAAAATGACGCTCTCGAATCCTACTGTTGCCATCTATTTTCTCTCCTTTTAATTTAGTGAAATATTTGCTACATATCGTTTGATAATCCGCTTTGCACCTTCCAAATCCTCGTCATCTGTTTGTTCCGTGTATGCGCATTGCCAACCATTCCCCCTCATAACCTCATCAAGGGCAAAATAAAAGGCATCAACCTCTTTCATGGTTGACACCCATACATCTACCTGTACGTTAAATTGAATGGTCAAAGGATTGTTGCTTGCAAAATCTTCATAGTTGCCGGATATCTCTGTAATTCTGCCAACTGGAAGGCTAGGTACTGTTTGAGCTGATTCCGGAACACTATTGGTGTAAAAATCAATGTTCTTTGTTTTTTCATTGCTATTCAGAATTGAATAGACTTGTGATACTGCCGTTTTCAAAGTCCTAGCCTCCTTTTTACTTCGTCAGCAATGATTTGTGTTACTTGTTTTTCGATTTGCTTTTGTGTTTTTTGTACGAAACCTTTTGGACGTTGTTTGATTGTTCCAAACTCGATAAAGTGCATCCGCCAAGCGACATCTTTGTCATAGCCGACTTCTATCAATCCGTTTTTTACCGAGCTTGTAACCACATGGTTCTTAGCATGTTCTTGCATATACGAACCACGTTTACCGTTTGACTTCGTTCCATCCCAGTAAGGTGTGTTTTGTCGTAACTTTTCTTGAGCGTACTCCCCAGCTTTTCTAAGTGCTGGGCTTTCCACTCGTTGAACGTTTGCTTTTACTTCCCTAAGCGCTTTGTACACTTCGGTTGCATCGACTTCTACACTCATTTTGAAACCTCTTTTGCAATGATTGTCGTGAAGTCCTTCGCAAACTCGCCCTTTGTAATTGTGATGATTTCAAACGTTTTTCCATTCCAGCGCACTTTCATATCATTGGTTAGCTCTGACTTTTGTTGGTAGCGGATAATGAACGTCAGTGTTCCTTCCAAAGCCGTACCAATCGACGTCTTAATATCGTTCAGGCGTTGTGTCTGCACACTTGCCCAGCAAGTAAGAATGGTTGTAGAAGTCGGGACAACTTGCCCGTCCTCATCCTTAACCGTCGCATCTCGGACAAACTTGATGCGTTGATTTAAATTTCCTGTTTGAATAAGGGGCATACGCTACTCCTCCTCCACAAAAAGCAAATAACTTGCTTTGAGTTGCAAGATTAGGCTTGTAAAACCTAAATCGTACTCTCGCAAGTTCCCACTCACGGTTGCAGAACGCGCTTTGTAATAGTGATCCGCTAATTGCAGAATAGCTAAATTAATCAGATCAACTGTGTCGCTTTCTTGCGTATAAAAAGAGGGCTTATCATTTCCGATAGCCCCTTTAATGTATGCAATTGCAGCTTGTGCCGCACGGCTTACTTCCACATCGTCATCATCGGTATCAATCTTTAGTGCGTTTTTGATTTCGTCTAAATCCATTCTAGGATCAAGAATCATAAGAAATCAGCTCCTTAAACTTTCGCCGGTGTCTCGTTCGCAATAGTTGTAAATGTAGCCAAAACAACCGCTTCATCATCAACTAGTTGCACATCGAAGCGATCGATGACGCGTACTTTAGTGGTGTCTGTTTCAAAAGCTCCACCACCAATGTTCGTTGTCAGCAAGCTCATGTTTTCGCGATCATACAATGTAACGGCTTCTTTCAGATCACCAATGTACAGTGGATATTTAGGAGTAGATTTTTCCCCTTTATTTGGCAAGAAACGAGAAGCAATTTTCTTGATTGGTTTACCCAAGAAAGTATATCCAGTTGCAGAAGTTACGTCTTTTTGTAACAAGTAAGATCCATCAGCACGTTTCACTTTATCTAAAACATTGAAGCCATCTTGGTTTGTAATAAACATAGATGTAGCTTCGATAGCTGGATCAAGTTGGACGTTTACGATATCTTTAATTCCATCAACATCTTTAACATCTTTCTTTTGTGCCGCTTTGATTCCATCAATAGCTGCCAAGATTTTTGTATTGCGAGTAACAACTACTTTTTTCGCGATCCATTTAGACAACCATGCCAAAATGTTTTCGGCAGTATCTTTTAGCAAGCTGTTAGTTACTGTAGAAATACCTGCGTAGCGTTTGATCAAGTATTTGATCAAGTGAAGTGCAGGATCATCATTTGCTGGGATTTCACCGTCTTCAGTATCCAAAGCGGTCAGTGGTTTAATATCAGACCATTTTTCATAAACGCGAGAACCGCTGGTAGTGGTCACTTTTTCAACGTTTACGTATTCTTGTAAGGAGTCAAATCGACGAACCAAAGTATGAATAGTCGTTTGAACATCAACCGGAATAGTCAATCCGATAGCATTACCAGATTCATCCGTATCAGATGTCAAAGTAGCCATAATAGCAGGATCACCATTGACCATCGCTTTAAAGTCTTTGATAAACTTGTTTTTCAAGTTTTCCTCTTTTTTATCTAATGGTTCTTTTTTGACGTTTAAGACTTGTTCGGCTTCCATATTTGCCACTTGCTCTTTCAATCCGTCCCGTTTAGCCCGTGCTGCTTTTACTTGTGCTTGCAAACTTACTACATCTTCTTCTGTTTTTTCATCGTCAACCAATGCTGCATTGAGTTGTGCATTTAAGTCAGAGACTTTACTTCCCGCCTCGACCCACGCATTTTTTAATTGTTCTAAATTCATTTTCATTCGTTTTTTCCTCCATTTAAGGCTTTTAGTTTTTTTTGCAAGAGTGTTTCTTCTTGCGGTGCTTCCGCTTTGATTATTAAATTTTTCAACTTAGTTACCGCGTTTTTTGGAATAACCGGTTGAGCGGCATTGAGTACCGTTACTGGTGCTTCTGCAAACATAATTTCATCCGCAAAACCTTCCGCCACTGCTGTTTGTGCGTTTAACCAAGTATCTTTTGCCATTAAATCAGCAAGCTTTTTCCGGTCGAGTCCTGTCTTGATCTCGTAAGCATTAACGATAGACTCATCCACACTGCTTAACATTTCCGCATCGGCTTTTAATTCCTCGGCGTTGCCGCTAGTGGTCACCCATGCGTTGTGAATCATGATGTGTGCTGTTGGCGAGATTCTAAGCGGTTCGCAAGCACAAGCGATTACACTTGCAGCGCTTGCTGCAATACTCACAACATTTCCGGATACCTTTCCCGGATAGGCACGGATAGCGGTATATATTTCGCTTGCCGCTAGGACATCCCCACCGTTCGATGAGATATCAAGTTCTACTTCATCCCCCGCTGCTTCTGTAAGAGCGGCAGAAATTTTCCCTGGTGAGATACAATCGATCCCAAACCAGTCATAAAGCCACGCGGTATCGTTATCCACGACATCGCCGCTTAACGTCACTTTTTTCATCCTTCCACCTCCCTTCGGTGCAAACTAAAAAAGCCTAACCGTTTTCGGCTACGCTTTTAGACGAGGTTGTTTTTCTTAATGTTGGATCCATATCGATTGGATATAGGTCTCCGGAAATATGGTAATCATCCATACCGGTTTTATTTATTGGCTGCAAGTCCTCAAAGCGGCGAACATCATTGGCAGAATATGCTCCACCTCGGCGCATAATCTGGTAAAACTGCCCTCTGGCCTGTGTATCAGCTCTTAGCAAACTTGCGATATTAAACTTGTATCGATAACCCTTAGCTTTTTCAGCTCTCGATAGTGTTTTCTTATTTAGTTCCGCTTCATATTGATTAACGGTCGGTACTAGATTGTATGTCAAAAACTCCATATTGAGCTGTTCCTGAGAGGAGTAACTCGACTGGTTATTCCCGATGAAATGTTCCGGCACGTTGTAGACCATCGCGATTCTGGAGCGAGATATTTTATCAGTATCTAAAAGCTTGCTGTCTACCAGCTCTCGTTGTAAACGTTCGATTTCTACACCGTTTTCTTCCACAAGTAGTCCACCGTTTTGTCGATAAAAATCAGCAATGTTTTTAACTGTAGCTTTTTTAGCTTCTTCATCCATATTGCTAGCAAACTTAACTTTTAGCCCTTCATTACTTCCTTTAAGCTGACTTAAAGAGATTTTTCGGACTTCTCGATCATATCCGAGGGTATTCGTTAATACTTTTGTGGGGTCTGCACCTTCCAAGCCGCCAAACCTCGGTTGTTTAAAGTGGAGCATTTCCATGTAATGTACATAGATAACTTGCTTGTAACTGCCTTTGTCAGTCGCAGTTACTTGGTAGTAAAGCTCCCCGCTATCCATATCAATCACTGGATGGCAAGCACCAGGTTTTACTAACGCCATATCTGCTACTTCTCCATTGATATTTCGGAAAATCTGCACATACGCATTCCCTTGGTAGTTTCTCAAAACTTCCACGTCCCGGAAAAAATCAAACTTTGTAAAATATCGAGGGCCTTCGCTCAACAAGTTGTATGCAGGACAGTCGTCCGGTTGGCCAAACTCCACATCTATCATTTTGAGAGGGAGAGACGCAAAAACGTTCGATACACGGCTAATTACGGAAAAAATCCCTTCTGATATTTCATCTTTTCCGACTAAATACGGTATCAATCCCGGGTCATTCAAAAAATACTCTTGTTTGCTCGCTTTCGGCTTCGCTCGGCCAAAAGAACGCAAACGATCTAAAATACTCATTCCTCCACACCTTTCTTACATATTCATTAAATCGGAAATCGAGTAATAGGTTACTTTCCCGGTTCCGACAGGATTAACCAACATATTCAACACTTCGGCGTGGCTGTTCAAACTTGCTGCAAAACCATCTATTTTTCTACTCTTGGACTGCTTAGACGGCATCCAGTTTGAGTTGCGATCCATCACCAGCTTGACGTTGGATAGATACCATCGGTAAAGCTTGGAATTGTTGAAAATCACCTTACCGTCCAATAGCATTTCCTTGAAGTTTTGCATTGGCCCGCCTAATGATAGAAACCCTTGCCGAATCTCGTTGGTTTCAAATCCTGCATTTTCTAGTTCTTTATTTAATCGTAGCGCCTTGGCCTTGTCATAATTGATTTTTACAATGTCATAGATTTTCGAATTTTCTACAAACCAATTTAAGACGTATTCATAATTGACGTAATCACCAGGAATAATCGTTAGATCTCCCACCTTCTCCCACGCTTTGATACGCTCTTGATTGTTATCTCGATCAAATCTAGCTTGTGGGATCCATGTGTGTTGCAAAATGAATACCTCGCCTGTTTCAAGCGGAAATTCTAAAACGGCTGCGGTAAAGTCTTCCGTTTCGGACAAGTCAAAACCACCGACACACTTCTTACCTTTGAGCGTTTCAATATCGATGGTTTTATTGTTTCGTTTAATGGTAGGCATGTCGACAAATGACAGCTCATCGATATCGGAAAACAAGTTAAATTGCTTGGTAATCCAGTCAGCATATTCTTTTGGATCTTTTTTATCCTTAACATAGTCATCTAGCATGCCAACAAAATTCATTAGACAAATATTCGGATTGGCTTTGATCCATAATCTTGGGTCATCAGCCTCTTCCGCACTGTCAAGTTTTGCCAGATAATAGAAAGTCCGTTCATCGATGTCATCTTCCAAATGTTCCAAACAGTCCACACCTTGCTCAAAATAAGACATCAACGGACCATCTAATACATATCCAGCAGTTGTGATATAAACTATCAGAGGCTGTTTTCTGGTTCCTCTTGATTTCTTGATAACGTTGATCAGCTTGTAATTCGTAAACTCGTGGATCTCGTCAAAAATACCAAAATGAGTGTTTAGCCCATCCAATTTCCGGCTATCTGAGGCGCGTGGTTCCATTTTAGAAAAGGCGGGAGCATAATTAATACTTGATCGTTTAGGCTTACCAAATTTCTTAAAGAGCGCCGGCGATTGTTTGACCATTTCTGCGGCCTTATCAAACAACAAGCTTGCTTGATCACGAGCATTTGCCAATACGTAAACGTTGGCGCCTTGTTCATCATCATAAGCGACCATGTATGTGGAAAGGCCCGAGATAAGACTTGTCTTCCCGTTTTTACGTCCAACAAAAATAAGAGCCTCGCGGAAGCGACGCTCTCCTGTATCACGATGTACCCATCCGTACATGGATCCAATTATGAAATGCTGCCAAGGTTGTAAAACAAACGAACCAAAGTCACCTTCAGTTGGTTTACATTTTTTTTCGATATATCTAATAGGCCGGTGACCTTTTTCTTCGTCAAAGATCCAAGGAAAATCATCTGTTCCTTGGCGTTGTAAATCACGCATATGCCTTTTAGCAGCTTGAATATTTTCTTTGCTGGCTGGTATGCTTCCATCGATTAATCGTTCCGCATACCAAGTAGTTAACAATTCCGGATATGGACATTTTAAAAAGCCACCCCAAGAAGCTTGCTCCTCAAGATAGCTTTGCCAATAGTCCACACGTTCTGTGTAGGACATATCCAAAATATTAGAAGTCGTCATCGTCATCACCACCATCATCAGCCATCTTAATAGCTAACTTAGCTCTGGCTGCTGGTGATAGTCCTAAATCAGCGCCAAAAGAACGGAGATTCCGAGACGCTGTATCCATCTGCCGAGAGAGCGGATTACCAATTAATTCATTAGGTTCATTAAACGGCTCACCTCTCGCCTCTGCCTCCTTTTTCGCAAGCGCATAGTTCAACTTGTACTCTCGTTGTAGTTTTCGAAGCTGTTTTTCTAAAGAAACGTATTGCGAATACCAATTGGAGTAGAGAGCCATTGTATGGACATCCGGATTACTGATTAAATCCACAGACAGCAATTCATCAGCGATAAACTCAAAGGTATCCTTTCCTAGCGAATCTAGCCATAACGGCGGTTTGATTTTGTCAGTAGCCATTTTTAATTTGTCTTCTGCGGCCGCTCGCTTGCGGAGTTCTTCGGTATTCTTCTTGTTTGGGTTTCCATTTAATAATTGTAACTTTGCACTCTTCGCTGGTTGCGGCATAATATCACCTTCTTTCAAAAGATAGATTGAAATCGTTATCACAATCCTTATAATTAAGTTATCGGCAGTGCTGTGCCGAAATTTTTTAGGGAGGGATTCCTATGGGAGAACTCTATAAACCCGGCGAAGACAATAAACCAAAAGGAACCTATAAAGAAGTGGGACCTCGTGGTGGAAATGTCCAAGGCGGACGAGAAGTAAAAATTGATCCAGGCGACCGATCACCTCCTACTTCTCAAAAAAGGAAACAAATGGACTAAGAAATAGCTTCGTCCAAAACTGGCTTAAATTGGTCGGCTTTTTCCTTTTTCTCCAAAAAACTTGAAAAGCGGTCTTTTTACGAAGGAAGGACAGCACCGTTCTTCTCAAGCCTTACTCTTTAATCTTTTAGAGTAGGGGAGCTACCTTCATTTCGCTGCAAACTTATCTTTCAGGAGTTGAATACATTTTAACGATATGTGATTTAGGTTTTGGTTTCTTCTTCCCGCCTGATCTCTCTGGATGCTCTCTGTTGTGACAAGCTACACAGATACATTCAAGGTTATCTACGGACCAGAACAGTGACAGGTCTTCCCTCGCCTCGACTATGTGATGGATGATCGTGCCCCTTGTGTTCCGCCCTCGACGCTTGCACTCTTGGCACATGCCGAAGTCCCTAGCTATTACTACTTGCCTTAGGTCTCGCCATCGTTTGGTCTTGTATAGTTTGTCTATCTCGTCTCTAGGTCTAGCTTCTTTCATTTACATATCTCTCTTGTGCCCAATGATTTTTCTATCTAAGTACTTGTTATTAGGTGAATCATAATACTCAATAGTGATGTCGTTAACTCCTCTGGGCACTTGGTACTCATCGTCTTCCGTGTGCCAATGGTAAGTAATATCAATAAGACCTCTCGGCATCTCATCCATTCGTTGACCTTTATAATAAACTTCTGGTACTGAGTCAGTATCCTTCAGTTTTATTTCTAGAAGATTCTTATTACTTCTATCATCTAACGCCAATTCATCAATCCTCTTTTTGGTCTGTTGCATTACTTTTCTTTTTGTCTCTTCTGTCATTATTGGTACTACTATCTTATAACCAGTAAACTCACAAGAAAAGCGTTCAATAGCATAAGCGTTTTGAAGTGGCTTAGCTCTAAGAACAGCTGGACTATTGCTATAAAAACGATCTACTAATAACTTCCCTATAGGAATGGCATCTAAAGCTCTATCAGTAAACACTAAAGCATTGGGATAATCTTCTTGAATTTTGTAAGCTAGATTTGGTGAAGTTACAATGTTATACCCTTCTCTGATATAATCTTTTAATTTCATAGTTTTCCTCCTAAAAACATCTAATAATTACTTGCTAACAACTTGATGTAATCATAGTTATCATTCATTTGATGTATCTCTCAATGTTTTGTTGAATATACTCGTCTTTCCAATAGCCATGACCGCAATATATCAGCTTGCATTTATCCACTTCGTTTGGTGTAGCTTCTCTTAGCATTTCGACAATAGAGTACTTCCCTTTGATTTGTACAGAACGCACAACACGCACTGAACAATCATCAATGGTTCGAGGATATTCATTAGTTAGCGATACGTACCAGTAGTTTCTCATGGTGTTAGTCCTTTCTTATTGGAGGTCCCGGTTTTTCATCACGCTTCTTCAATATGCTTCGTTCATACTCAAGACATTCTTCATCTCTATCCCAAGGTTCGTTGCGTTTTTTTGTATAAAAGGGTTTCCCAAGTTCGCTGTGTTGCGTACCAGACTCTACAACAAATTTCTCGATGTATTTTGATAGTGCAGGTTTAGTAATAATCAGAGTACCGTTAGGCAAAGTGTACATAAATGAATCCTTTTCGCTCACAACTTTCTCGCTTGCATAAAGTACAGATTCACCGTACTGACTGTCTACTTCAAGGCGGAACTTAGGATAGTATAAATTGTTGGCCATATCCTCAAAAGTCATCTTTTGAATATCTTCTAATTCGAATCCTTTTTCTTTCAACTCTTTCACTACATTGTTTTGTAAAAAGTCTAATGAATCCATTCTCGCACCACTCCTCCTTAAAATAAAAAGACCACTCAAAGAGTGATCTAATATGTAATAGCAACCTACACACAGACAAGTCTGATACTTCCTGCACCTCACCACTGCCACATCCCTCGGTTGCTAACGAATACTGAAACAGAATACCGTCTCTGTTCATGACCAACGCGACAGTACAAAGCTTTGTCGCAAGCAGGTTATCGTATTCCTAATAACCCCAACTAATGTTTCTCTCCTAACCTACACCTGAGAGTGGCGCACGTCTGCGCTAGTATTTTATGCCTTCTAACTGCTAGTGGCATCCCGACTAGTCAGCCAATTCATCGGCATCCGATAAGATGAATTGTTTCCGTAGGTTCCTTAAGTCACTGGCAATGAATCGAACATTGCAACACCATTTTCCGATATTTTACAGACTCTCCATCATAAAAGCTCTCACCTCTAGAATTGTCTATCTTTAGGGGAATTATTCAAGATGCCTCTTGCCCATTACCCTCGACGGTCTCTTGCCTAGCTGCATAAACTAAGCTCAAGTGTTCATTACCACTGATTTAAGTTATTAGCGTTACCTTTCCGCCACAGTGACACTATAAAATTATTCTCGGCTGCTACTATTTTTTATTTTGTCCATTTTTAAATCCAATCATATAGACATTAAGACAGAGCGCAAAAATTGAAATTATTAACGCCGTCATTTCTCTTTACCCACCTTTTTTAATTATTTAGTTAAGTTATATTTTTCTGATACTTGGTATGATTTCATGAGTGCAGCTGCTAAAAAATATACTGCTAAGAAACTTGGATTTTAAAATTAGCAATTTCATCTAAAGTTTCTTGTAACTGTTCGACTTGGTCACTAGCCTTGTTGAGCAGTTCTTTTAGTTCAGTCAAATCTAATTTGAAAGTTGCTTTGATTTCTTTATCCATTTGTTTTCCCTCCAATACATAAATTAATAGACAGCAACAAAATAACATTGCTTTGATAATTTGGTATCGACCACTATAAATTTCTTTTCTTGCAATTATTTTTAATATATGCTAGATTATCAACCGATATAGTCACTGCCTGTGCTAGCGGAAACTAGTGCAGGTTTTTTGTTCTATTTACTCAAAAGTTATTACGATAAATTCTTATTGTGAAAATAAATACTAAGCGTATAATTTTAGTTATCAGCGAGTGGTCCGCTGAAATAATTTATAAGAAGGTATTCCTCATGGAAAAATCATTCGATGAATTTGTAAATCAATTCGACAAAAAATATTATGAAGATTTAGCAAATAGTCTTACAAAGTCTTTTACAGAAAATAGTAACGCGATTCCCATTAAAGATTTAGCAACATATTCCGTAACAATGAGTATGCAAATCACACTTCATTATTTACGTGAATATCATGAATGGCTTCATTCAAATGAGAACCAATCTTCTGATAATCAATAATCAAAAAGCCATGCTCCTCGCTACCTTGATTAGCTTGGAGCAACTCTTTTATTTCTCCTGAAGTACCTTCAATCGATAATTTCATATTCTTACCCTCCAATACATAAATTAATAGACAGCAACGGATGATAGATAATAAGAACAATTTAGAAGGAGTTGAAATTCACATCCTTATTCTTAATATTTCCGTTGCTGTCTATCGAAGCTTAATTAAACGATGAGGGAGATTTCCTCCCTTACATTTTATTTTGTCGATCCTGTTTCCTAATCTTTCGACACTACCATAATATCACGTTAAAACACTCAAAAACCCTACACTATCCCTACAAAAACCCTACAAAATCAACGATACTGAACTAACACGCCTTTTTTGTATGCTTCTGCAAATTCGATCAGCGCGATGGATTTCAGCTTCTCTACATTCTTTTCACCGTATCCTCGTATCAATTGCCCTATTTCATAATTAGAGTGCTTGTTTACGTCACAGAAACTATAATAGAGTATCTGACGGCTAATCAGACTAAGAGCCATCAAAGCCGCTAGAATCGCATCTCTCTCCGCTTCTATATCCATCATTTGAATGATCGCGTCTTCTGCCTTATTACCGTGCTTCGGTGCCTTCGGCATATCCGTAATAATCGGCGACTTAATATCTATCAAAGAGCGACCTGCCATCCGCTCCAAACGCCGAAAGTTCTTCAGCACATCTCTCGCATTACATCTTGTCTGTTTGAAATCTACCTCTCGTAACAATTGCATCAAGTCAAACCGCTCCTTTATGTGATATAATAAATGTGTTGGATTTATTGAATCAGTCGGAGCGATCCGGCTTTTTTATTTGTCATTGATTAGTTCAATATCCACCAATCTCACCACTGCTAAATTCTCTTTACTTTTCGCTAACCACTTGTCACATTCCATCGTGTTTTCAATGCGGATGATTGCTGAGTGATTATAGAGATGCTCTACATATCCACGAAACGGATAGATGAACTCCTCTGCTTCACAGCGAACCATGTCACCGACTTTGACTTTTGGTTTCTTACGTGTTTTAGGGTTCTTTGTCGGCATGTCTAGCATTAAACCGCCGATACCATGACTACTAGCGTAAAATCCGTCTTTTAGTTTCATTCTTTCTCCTCCATGTTCCGTTGTAAATTTTCCCCAAGATAAGTAACAGCCTTTCCAATATCACTTAC
The DNA here is from genome assembly GCF_001814285.1 of Enterococcus sp. HMSC076E04. Classification (NCBI taxonomy): domain Bacteria; kingdom Bacillati; phylum Bacillota; class Bacilli; order Lactobacillales; family Enterococcaceae; genus Enterococcus; species Enterococcus sp. HMSC076E04. The sequence goes on from NZ_KV815572.1 coordinate 23,291, forward strand.
CATTTGACCAAAATCCTTCATAAAACTTCTAGTAAGTCTTACTACTTCTTCTGCAGAAACACCATACTCCCGTTCGAACTTTACCTTCAGTACATTCAGTTCCTGTTTTCTTAGTTTTGTTATTCTGCGATGTCTGTTGTTCATTGTCAATCAACTCCCTAATCTGAAAGTGTTGTCTATACTTGATAGAAATTCTTTTAAGTGGTTCTCTACCACAGAATCGGTCACGTTAAAACGATCAATTAATACTGGAGCTGCCATATCTTTCAAATAACTTTGTCTGATGACTAATTCAGTACCATCAGGAAGTTCTATGTTAACCTCCCGACCATTGATAATTGCTTGAATGCCCGCTTCACTTAGTGGTATTTCGTATTTCATTCCGCTTCCTCCTCTTTAGCTGTCAATTACTTACTCGCAAGTCACTAAAATGGCTACTTCATCGATAAAGTTTCCATCTTCGTCTTCCATTCCTTGCTGAATGCTAATGTCGGTAATCTGCTTAAAAAATCCGTTGTCATAGCCTTGTGCGTTTATCACTACTTCGACGTCTCCGAAAACCTCTTTGAGACTATTAATTTTATTTACTACTTCCGATGCGTCCATGACTACATCCCTTTCCAGTTAAAAATCTCTGTCGTTAATAGACTACTGTTCAAAGTATTCATCTTCACTCATCCTTCTGCCTCCTCTTACACTGGCACAGCAAATGGCCAGTATCCTTCATCAATTGCTTTTATTTCTGATTCCGTAAATTTCATATCATCAAAATCGTTGTTGTCTGCAATTGTTATATTTCCTCTATCATCTTTCATTAGATACGCCTCTAAATCCCAACGATTAAAATACATAACTGGCAACTTCACATAATACAACGGCTCTTTCTCGACCTCGTAGCCGTCTATCCAAGCACGAGCAAACGTTTCTTGATTATCTTCAATCCATCTATCAGCCTTGCTATACTCAACACCGTAGAGGTTCCACGGCTTGAATGAAATAGCTAGACTATCGCCTTTCTTTTTAGCGTATTCTATCCATTCCGCCACAAACTTCGGCACCACTGGCTTCTGCGGTTCGTCTATTTTTTTCATTAACGTAATACCTGCATTTATACTCTCGTTATAGCAAGCAGCTATTGCATCATTTCCTATCGCTTTAATACTTTCTAACTTTTTGATTGTTTCCTGTTTATTCATCTGCTTCCTCCTATCGTCCGCCGCCATAATTGGCGACAGACCGCTGTTTGTTGATTATCGTCCGCTAATTTGGTGGTTAATTTACTCACATTCATTCCTCGCTTCTGCTATTTCTTCGGATAGTGGACTAAATTCCTGCCCGTTTAAAGTTTCCGCCATTTTCGAAAATATCAGTTAGATGGTTTTCCATCTCCTCATCAGACAAATATCCAAATGGTTCCCAGTCAAAGGTGTAATCACAAGATCCATCAAAACTGATAGGCATTAATTCCAAGCCGTATGATCCAAAACCGCAAATCACACTTGCTCCCCAACCGTTTGGGAATTTATAAATCCGATGGTTAGCAATCGTATTATGACCAGTAGTCATATAATCTCGATATCTATTGCATTCTGTTCTCATTTTTTCTCCTCCACATACCTAAACTGTCGTCCTTTTGAATCAATCCATGAGCTCCTAGCTCTATCCCAAATAATGTTTTTGCTTAATCCAGTAATTTCAGATAACTGTTCAGCAGTACCTGTTACTAGAATTCGATCACCATGCCAGATTGCAATTTTTCTCGGCGTTCTCCGTTTGGTTTTTTCATTCCACATTGATTTACCGAGCTTTTGGACTTCTGCAACTATTTCTTTGTCTTCCTGCCAAGATTCTGACTTGGTTAATTCAGCAATTCTTTTCATTGCTGCTTTCTTATCCACGCTCATTCCTCCAATCGATGGATTTCCCTTCTTAAATTCTCTATGTGCAAATCGATTGCCTTTCTCGCCGTTTCATTGACCATCACTGCCTTTGTCCGCTCCAGATCGTCAATCTCACGTTGAATGCTTCGAATTCGCATTTGAATCACTTCTTCTGTTGTCATGATCTCTTCCTTTCTCATTAAAACGGAAGTTCTAAATCAGTATTCATTGACGGACCATCAAACGGATTGGAATTAACGTTTTTTGATTGATTGTTTTGAGCGTGTGATAAGTCGTTAGAGCTGTTTTGGTTGTTCCCTTTATAATTTGTCGTCTGATTGTTCGAAACGCCTGTATCGTTGTTAGAACGGCTCTCAAGTAAATTGAAGCGTTCTACGACTACTTCCGTCACAAAAACTCGGTTTCCTTGTTGATTTTCATAGCTTCTGGTTTGAATACGCCCAATCAATCCAATTAACGAACCTTTTTTCGTATAGTTTGCTAAAATTTCAGCTGTTTTTCTCCACGCTACACAATTGATAAAGTCTGCTTCTCTATTTCCATTCGCATCTTTGAAGTCACGGTTTACTGCTAATGTGAAAGTCGCTACTCCTGTTCCACTTGTTGTGGTTCTAAGCTCTGGGTCTTTTGTCAATCTTCCTACTAAAGCCACTGTATTAATCATCTATTCTTCCTCCAAATCGTTTATCGTTCTTTTTCCTTCGACTATCTCAATCGCTTGTTCTAAATTCCAAGCCACACCATTCAATACCTTGTGTTCGTTCGCTGATTCCAAAAATTTCACTTGGTCTTTTGATGGTCTTCCCTTGCCAATCTTCACTTCAACAAAAAATAGTTTCCCATCACCACTTCTTGCCCCAAATAAATCAGGAAAGCCCTTTTCTAGCCCTTGTCCTCTCGTTTTGTAAGTCAGTTTCTTTCCTGAATCTACTTGCCAACACTTATGCCCTAAATTTCTTAGCTCGTTTTTGATTTGTTTTTGAAGGTCTAACTCGTTCAAATGTCTACCACTCCATTTTTCTTTTCATATTCTGCAATCTCTATCGCAAGCCATTTCGTTTCTTCAGCCATCTCCATCAAGTCGTTTTCAGTCAATATCATCACTTGTTTCTCTAATAACCTTACTAACTTACTTCTTTGCAATTGATTCTCTTTGAAGATTGCTAAATAAGTTTCCCCGTCCATTTATCCTCTCCACTCGTCAAAGTCAATGCTAAAATCCATGAATTTCTTGTTGAAAATAAACGGTGCTATACCTGTCATGCCTTCTCTGTTTTTCGCAACGTCACACCGTATCTTTTGGCTATCATTTTCATCAGCGGATAGTAGCAAAGTGACGTTTGCATCTTGCTCTAATGATCCTGATTCTTTTAAATCGCTTAGCATTGGCCGCTTATCTTGCCGTTGTTCAACCGCACGACTTAACTGTGCCAATAAAACAATCGTGATTCCGTAATCAGTCGTGAGTTTTTTTAGTTCCCTAGTGACTTCATTCATTACTTGCCGTTCATTTTTTCGTGTGTCGTTGACAGTGATAAGTCCTGCGTAGTCTACAAAAGCAACATATCGCTTAGCCCCAACACGTTTTTTGATTGCATACTTAATATCATTCAAATTTGAGTATTCAGAAGTATAAACACGCATATCGAACGCTTGTTTCATTTCTTCGTATGCTTTTCTTGCTTTTCTCTTGTTGTCGTCGGTCAATTTATCTTTTCCAACGAACAGCAGTGAATTAATTCTTGTTACTTTAGACACAAGACGAGTCATCAGCTCATTTTGCCCCATCTCGAAAGTAAAGAAGTCGCAAGCTACGTTATCGTTTTTTGTGAACAACTCGTACATGATGTTTAAGGCAAATGCCGTTTTCCCTGTTGCCGGTCTACCTGCCAAAACAATCAATTTCCCACCTGTTATCCCTCCACCTAAAAAGTCATCTAATGGTTTGTAGGTAGTCATTGCGTTACTAGGTTTTTCCAACATTTCGCAAAATTCAGCGAATGCTTTATCTAACCTGCCGTCAGACTTAATAAAATTGATTTCTCGCTTTTCTTCGAGTAGCCTTTGTAATTTGTCACCATCTGTCTTAGAAAGTGTCTGTGCGTACTCTATTGATGCTGTGTGTAATCTACGATCAAGATAGCTATCGTGTATTTGTCTTGCTAACTCTCTTTCGATACCAAGTTGCTTAGCTAATCCTTTTAGAGTTTCTAATTCATCAACTGTTCCAGCGTTCAATAAGTCAATACTGCGCATTTCCCTATGAACCTGTTCTACGGTGTAGTTCATTCCTCTAAGCCTTGTTAATGACTCGACAATCATCTTTGCTTGAGTATTTTCAAACCATTCAGAATCTACATCAATGCTTGTAATGATAGATGGATTGTTTAACATTTCCGCCACTAAACTAAGTTCATTGTTCATACGCTTCTGCTATCCTCCGCTGTGATTCTGCTATCTCATCTGATATTGTCTTTTTAGTGTTGACAGAATAATCGTATTCATCTTCCCAACCACGATTACTAAACCAAGTTGACCCATGTTTGATATAGCTTTCTTCTATTTTTTTAGTTTCTATTTCTTTTTTATAAGATAGTATTCCATCTTGTATCTGTTTATTTGTAGCACCATCTTTGATTGCTTTTTTGTAATGCTTGAACGCAGCTGTTTTCCCTTTTTTTCTAGGGTATAATTTCCAAAGTTTATCAAAGTCATTTTTCAGCTTTGATGAAGAATGATCTATATTATTAAATGTATTATTAAAAGATGTATTATTATCTTTGACTTTTTCGTCAATAGGGGTATTGCGTTTTTCGTCAATAGGGTATTGATTAATTCGTAGGTACCTATTGATTATTTGATTGGTACCCTCTTTGTAAATGATTTCCCGATTCAAGTATCCAAACTTAATCAAATCACTTACCCATCGCGATATGGTCTCTTTATTCACACCATATAAATCTGCAAAGTACTCATTGCCTGCCCAACAAAAGCCTCTTTCATTACACAAGGCCGTTATCTCTCCGTATAACAACTTAGTATTTGGTTTAAGTCTTTTGTCGTACCTTACGTTGGCCGGTATAATCGCATAATAACTTCGATGTTCTGTCATTTTTACCCTCCAATATTTAACTTCTTGATTGTCTCCTGGTTTAACTTGATTCCTTTGATTTGATATTTATTTTTGAAATTGATCACACCTATCTTGTGTTTCTCCGTGTGATGGATTCTGCAGAGTGCTGCAAATGTGTACTCTGAATGATCAACTTCTTTGCGCTTTCGTCTTCCTAGCGCTTTGTCAAAGTGATCGATGTCAGCTCCTGTTTTGCCACAGATGCAACAAACTCTTTTTGTAATGCATTTGTAGAAGTAGTACTCTTGGTTCGCAGGTAAAATCTCATAGCCTTCTTTGAAAGGAATATGATGTTCAAAGATAAAATCTAGGATGATATTCGCTAAGATATTGGCATCACTCACGGTTGTATTCGATTCGTCTTTGAGGCTTATTTCGCGCCCTGTGACACCTTCAAAACGGAAGTAGAAGAATTCCTTCCAGAAGTCCGTTGGCATGCCTGTATCGATGAAAATATCGCCTATGAGCGCATAGATGAAGTTTCTTTGCTGTACTGTGAACCGACGTGGATCAATAAAGCGAATTTCAATGACTCGATCGCCATCGTAGCCGTCATACATCGTCTTCAATCGCTCGATATTCACTTCTTCATTGATTCTTGCCACTATCTGGTTGCCTTTGAATCTTCTTAGTACCGCCGAGTATGAGTCTATTAACGGTTTAAACATTCATATCACTTCTTATCCAATTCTTTTCTCTTAGCTGCTATTGCTCGCTCCATCAAGGCGCATTGCTCATAGCTTAACTGTTCAATAGTTTCAACGTTATCAGCTAAGAGCCCTAATTTATCTGTCTGCTCATTAACATATTCGATTAAGGTTTTGGTCATATCTTTACCCATCTGCTCATTGAAAGCTTCTAGAATCGTCTCTAGCATGTTTAATTTCTTTGTATCGATTCTAGGTGGTGTTGGAATATCTTCCCCTTGAAATACATATAATCCCAGTCCGTGTAGAGCCAATGCTTTCACAAAGCATCGCTTCAATGAGTTATTGATTTGCATAGCATTTGGCTTAACAACTGGTTGGTTTCGATAATCTAAAACAGGAAATAACTCGGTTTCCGTGTGTCCTTTAACCGTTACTGAGACAGATACATAAGTCCCAGTTTCATCCATAAGAAAAGGTTTATATTCCTCAACAAGAAAGTCTTGATGAGTTCCAGAAACAACCCTGTAGTGTTTGTACTCATTAATAGTTACCGTTGCCTGTGGATCATTCTTTTTCATAATCTCCCACGCGTGAGCCCAAGATAAATAATCAAAATTTCCTTTTTTCTTGAGAATTTTATTTAACTTACGACTAAAAAGTTTTTCAAAGTTCGTTGTCCCTTTGATTTCACTCATCAAATTCTGCCTCCATTTCAGCAATGTATTTCTTACCTGGTCCGTAATAAGAGATATCAATCAAGTTATCTCTGTCGTACTCTTCTAGCGCATCAATCAAGCCATCTTCGATGACGTAAATATATTCAGGTTTATTCGAATGCTTCGATAAATGGATAAGATAAACATGATCCCAAATAGTTACAAGGTTACCTAAATCATCTTGATCACAAGCTAGTTCTTCATTCGTCAAAAGATTTCGTCTGATTTTTCGACCACTTGTTTCCTCAATTTTCGGCTTGCCCCAATCAGGATCAATCAAATATTGATCTAGAGTGGAAAGTTCTTTTTCCATATGCTAAAATCTCCTTATGATGTGTTTTCTTTGTGACTCTTTGCTTGCCGGCAGAGTCACTTTTTTATTTGTTGCCAAGCTTTTTGCTTATCAATATGTTGTTGGCTTAGGATGCTTGGTTTATTGTGTCTCCACCAGCGATTAGCAATTACCGTCCCTATTCTTAGCGCTTCAGCTCTATTCATTTTCATCACCGAAAAGTCTTTGTTGTCTGTTCAGTTGATCGATTTCCATGCGGATCGCAGTTTCTGGTAACCACATTTCAATAAATGAAACAGCATCATCGAATCTCTTACGAGGTAACTCGCCATATCTTGGGATTGAAAAGGTACGTTTAAATTCAGACCAAAATTTCGAGAATACTTTTTTGCTGATTTCTTCATAAGCTCGGCTTTCTTTACCTCCTAAAACTTCCATAACTTTCATATTTCCTTTTTGCTTAATTTCAAACTCTTGTTGTCCGCTAATTCGCATAGTATCTTTAAGCATGGAGACATCTTTTTTAACATCTTTCATTTCTTCTAGTTGGTAGATCATCATATCTTCAATTGTTTGAGGAACAGTATTCTTGCGAATAACATCTTCCATTTCGTTGAATGCTTCAATGTATTTTTGTTTGAAGTAAATAGCTTTCTTTCCTGTAAAACCCATAGCCAACAAGAAAAAACCATCTCTACTAATGAAGAAAACTCGTCGATTTCTGCCGTATGAATCTGGTTCATTACCTTCCACAAACATCTGTCCAAAATTGGACACATCTTTTTTTAGTGCATCAATATCTCTTAAAACATGTTGATGTTTTTTCTCGAAGCTTTCTGCCACTTGTAAGCTCGTAGTCACAGCTTCTTTATTTTTCAAAATTACTAATTCTT
>NZ_KV815573.1:0-18829 GCF_001814285.1 Enterococcus sp. HMSC076E04
CAAAAAATGAGTCCACTTTATTGACACAGATCCAGACCATAATTTTTTTCGTATAAAACCAGTACGAACACGCTCGGCAAAGGGAATATATGAAATGAAAGTCAATATTGATAAAAAAAATTATCGTATAGCATTTTCTTTTAAAAAAAATCATGTATTCATTTTTTATATTAGTCCAAATGTACAAAAAATAGTATTTGATAAAGAAGTGAATAAAAAAATAAAATAGACGAGGATAGGAGGATAGATTGAGTGATACTTGAATCTATCCTCCCATTTTTTTCTTTTTACGTTATTACATGTTATTTGTCATTACCAAAAAGACCCTCTTATCTTCTAGTATCCTTTATGTAAGAAACAGCATCCATTTCTTTTACTTGAACAAATCCTACTGATTCATAAAATTTTTTTGTTTTCTCAGTATCATCTGTCAATAATTCGATTTGGACTGGTCCATAACTGGTGATCTTCTCCAAAGCTTCATTCAAAAGCGCTTTGCCTATTCCTTGGCGCTGAGACCTCGGATGAATGAGGATATCTTGAATAAATGCGATCGTCGCAAAAACAGTGATCCAACGAACGACTCCGATAATCTTCTCTTCTCCATTACGCTTTACCAGAGATTCAGATTGTTCAAATGCTCTAGCTAAGTGGATAGCAGTGATATAATCGATCCCTTTCTCAAGTTCTCGAGCCGGATTATTTTCCGGCCATGCGGACAAATTGCCTAGGTCTGGATATACTTGTAGAAAAGGGGAATGAATCTGTTCTTTGATTTCTAAAAATTTTGAAATGGAGTTCATAAATGGATCATCCATGATTTCCACGGAAAGAATGATGCCATATTTAGAAGCTTCCTTTACGCTTTCTTTTATTCCTTCGATAAAGTCTTCTCTGGAATTCATTGATTTCTCTTCATAATAAACATCGTATCCAGCTATTTGGATTACTTTGACGCTTAGATTATGCGCCAAATGGATTGCTTTTTTCATTAGTTGTTTCGCTGCTTTTTTCTTTTCTGGATCAGCAGAACCAAACGGAAATCGCCGATGCGCACTTAAACAAATCGAATGGATACGTACACCAGAGCTAAACATCTCTTCTCTCAGCTCAGCTATCTTTTCTTCAGACCAATCTAATCGTGCTAACCGCTCATCCGTCTCATCAATCGACATCTCGATAAAATCGAAGTCCATTTCTTTTACAAGGGAAAAACGTTCTTTCCATGAAATATCTTTGGGTAATGCTTTTTCATAAATCCCGATTTGAGCCATTTCCTTACCCCCAGATACGAATGATCTCATCTTTGAAACATTGTGCAGCCTTCATTGGATCTTCTGCTGCTGTAATCCCCCGACCCGCGATAAAGGTATACACATCGATTCCTTCAAACAATTGTAATGTGTTTGGATTTAATCCACCAGTTACAGAAACATTGAAGCCTAGTTCAATCAGTTTGCTGACCTTCGACAAATCTTTTTCACCCCAAGCTTCACCAGATAAGAGTGCATCACGGCTTTGGTGGTAGATTACCTGTCGGATTCCGATGTTATACCAATCCTTGGCTTGCTCAAAAGTCCAATTGCCATAGAGTTCTACTTGTAATTCGCCTATCTCTTTTTGTGCTGCCTTCATCGTTGGCATTGTTGCACAGCAAATGACTGTCATCCAATCTGCTCCTGCATTAGCCACATTTCTTGCTACTGTTCCTCCAGCATCTGCACATTTCGTATCAGCGACCAGTTTTTTGTCTGGAAATATACTGTGAATACAGCGAATCGCTTTTTGTCCTTCCTGTAAGCAAAGGATCGTTCCCACTTCAATAATATCTACTACATCACCGACTTTCATAACATCGCCTAATGCATGTTCTAAGTCATTGTGATCTAACGCAATTTGTAGATTCGGCCTGCTCATCTTGGTTCCTTCTTTCACTTGTTTTTTTGATACCATGTTGTTTCAGCAAATTTTTCACTGATTTCTTTGGCGGACATCACATTTTTGATACCGATAACTGTAACGCCTTTTTTCTCTGCCTGAGTAAACATATTCAAAAAATTGACTGGTGTAAAAACGACATCATATTGACTGGCTGAGCTTTTTCCCTCTGAAATAGCACAATGATGAATCTTGGTAATTGGTATATTTAGTTCTTTCATTGCTTTTTCTACACTTCTCATCATCATCAAGCTGGTTCCTGATCCATTTGCACACGATACTAAAATTCTCATCCTAATCCCTCCATTATGAGTGTTGTCTAATCAGATTTCTTTTATGCTTTCTGCTTTTCTGCATATTTTTCATAATCTTCTACAATCAAGAAATACCCTTCAGGATTTTTCCGATATTGTAACTGCGGAATAGCCAATAGACCAATGACGACTACGGCGATTCCAGCATAACCTAGGACTTTCATGACTACTGTAAATAATGGCCAAGCTGTCGCCCAATCGAACATCCCGATATAACCACCGTATGTTGACATCCCGATCCATGTAGCGAATAATGCTGAACCACCTACTTGTATGATTCCAGAAAGAAACGGGAATAGACAGGCAGCTTTGAATCCACCTCGGTTATTGGCATAAACTGCTATAAAAGCATTATCAAAGAACAATGGAATGAAACCGGCTATGACGATCGTTGGTGATTTCAATAAAATCAGTAAACCAATCATCAAAAACTGGCCCAAAGCACCAAACAAAAATCCAATCGTTACCGCATTTGGCGAACCAAAGCCAAAAGTAGCGGCTACATCAATTCCTGGAACAGCTCCTGGTAAAATCGTGTTTGAGATTCCTTGAAAGGATTGAGTTAGTTCATCGACGAAAGTCCGAACACCTAATTGCAAGATTGCCAGATATACCGCAAAATTCAAGGAAGTCGTCATAATGTAGAATAAGAAACTCTGCCCCTCTTGCATGAATTGCGCTTGAATCAAATAATCTTTGCCTAGTACAATCAGAATGATCCCAAAGAAAAATAGCATGAGCAACGAAGTAGCAACCATATTCTCATTAAATATCGATAGGAATCCTGGTAATTTGATATCTTCGATTTTCTTGTCTTGCTTGATCGATCGATTTTTCTTTTCATCCCGCTTTTTCATCCATTCAGCTAGCTTAGCAAAAATAAAGATTCCGAACATTTGCTGATGTGCCACCGCAAATCCGGCACCTTCTGTCAATTCCTGCGTGATCCCTACTGTTAAGTTAGAAGCTACTGCCCAATAACACCCTAAAATCAATCCCATAAATATCAATACTTGTATCCTGCCTAGATCAGGAAAGCAAAACAGTAAAATCCAAAAAGCGGTAGCTGCTTGCTGGACCTGAACATTTCCGGTCGTGAAAACGGATCGCAGTTTCGTATATCTCTGAAAACGGACTAATAAAATATTTAAAACAAACGCAATCAGTAATAGAATCATCACATCTCCAAAGGTACGGCCAAATGTCTCCATTAATCCAGCATCCACAGCATTTTGTCCAAAATAAGGATCTGTAACCATGGCATCCAAATTAAACCGTTCTTTCAGTCCAACCAAGATTGGTCGAAAATTGTTGACCAAACCACCAGAGCCAACAGTCAAAATAAAGTAGCCAACCGTTGCCTTTAAGAATCCAGCGATGCATTCATGAAGTGGGCGTTTCAGCAAAATATAGCCTAATAACACGATAAAACCAATCAGGTACGCTGGCTGTGTCAAGATATTTGTTGCAAAATACGTCCAAATGCTTAACAAAAATTCCCCCATCTTTTTTCTCCTCTATCAATTAATTATATTCCGCCATCACAACTTGGTAATCATCGATGGAGTTCGTAGAGATGAGACGCTCAACCAATCCATCTGTCATTAATAATTCGGATAATTTTTGGATATTTTCTAGGTGTTCTTCTGGATTTTTTGCTGCGAGTGTAAAAAACAAACTGGCCGTTTTCTCCTCATTCTCCCCTTCACTTTCAAAACGGACTGGCTGCTTCAACTTGGTAAATGAAATAGCCGTTCCAAAAACTCCCTCACTTTTTTCTGAAGAATGCGGCATGGCTACTTGAGGTGCAATCACAATATAAGGTCCATATTTTTCTACACAATGAATGATTTCTTCAACATACGTTTGATCAATGATGTTCTTATCAATCAATACACGACAGCTTTCGGCGATAGCTTCACGCCAATCCGTGATTTCTTTATCTGGGTAATGGATCAATTGATGGTCAAAAAAGTATTTCAGCAAGAAACTTCCCTTCTTTCTTATAAAAACGACGGAAACGGTGTATCATTTTCAATCGAGAAGACATCTTCAAATCCGCGATAAAAATTAAACTCAAGATCATCTTTGTTTGTCGGATAGATGAATTTCCCGCCTACTTGCCAGATATAAGGTTTAAACCCATACTGTAAGCGATCCTTCTTGAATTTCCAAATTTCAGTAATCTCTTTAGGATCAGCCATAAAATTAGACCAAATATCGTAGTGGACAGGAATCACTACTTTTGCATTCAATGACTCCGCCATGCGCAGCATATCAACAGAAGTAACTTTGTCTGTTATCCCTCGTGGGTTTTCACCGTAGGCTCCTAAGCAGACATCGATTTTGTGGTCGTTGCCATGTTTGGCAAATAAATTGGAATAATGTGAATCTCCTGCGTGATAAAGAGTACCTCCTGATGTTTCGAATAAATAATTTACTGCTATTTGATCCATCTCCTGAGGCATTTTTCCTTTCAATACTTCTTCCGGATCTCCACAAGTAACCAACGCTGTCCGATCAAACGCTTCTAAAGCTACTACATTGATATCTTTGATTTTGACCGCATCACCTGGTTTCACGATAATCGTTTTTTCTTCAGGGATCCCCCATTTTTGCCACGTGCGAACCACTTCTTTTGGTCCAATGAATATTGCTTCAGGACAATTTTGATGAACGGCTGCAGCTGTGTGGATATCTAGATGATCGGAATGGATGTGTGTGACGATTAAAGCGTCTACATTTTTTATTTCAAAAGGATCGATTACGAAAGGCTGAGTCCGTAAGTTAGGCTGCATCTTTTGAACACCGCTCATACGCATCATCTGATGCCCTTTTTTCATCATGCCATTTCCATGACTGCGTTTTCCCGTTCCACACCATAGATCACATAAGATATTCGTTCCTTCATGACTTTTCAGCCAAATGCCCGTACAGCCTAGCCACCACATAGCAAAAGTTCCAGGTTCCACTACCTCTGATTCGATTTCCTCGTTCAAATACGTACCCCATTCTGGAAATGTTTCTAATATCCACTTTTCTTTTGTCACTTCATTCACCGTTTTGCTCATTTGCTTGCTCCCCCCATATCATTCTTACGACTTACAAGTAAATCTTAATGCGTAACCGCATGCATGAAAACCCTTTTATATGACTGTTTGTCTTTTATATGATTTTCTTTTAAAGATTAATGATCGTTTCAGTATAATAAAGACAGATATGAATATTTAAATGAACAACTAATCAAATAAATCCATGGATCAAGATGACCTTCAGGAGGCAACAGTCATGAAAAATTCACTTGTCAATATTGAAAAACGGCAAAAAGATATTTTGGAACTACTTCAGCAAACCGAACAATTGTCAACTTTTGAATTAGCTGAATCTCTGGATGTATCTATTAGTACGATACGCAGAGATTTAAATTTATTAGAAGAAAAAAACGAGATCATCCGCAATTACGGTTATTGTTCTTATAATTACAAAAACCAGACTGATTTTGATCAATCTGGTCCTGAAAGGATTAAACAAGCGATTGCCAGAGAAGCTAGTAAATACATTAGCGATTATGATACATTGTTTATTAATTCTAGTTCGACTGCATTGAAAACACTGGATTTTCTTCAATCTAACCATTTGACCGTCGTTACAAACAACGTAAAAATCAACTATTCTCCTCACAAAGATAATTGCAGTTATATTTTAACTGGCGGAGAGATGCGCTTTCCAAAAGAAGCGTTGGTGGGCGATATCGCATTAAATACAATTTCTTCGATCAATGCAGACATTTGTATCATTGGTTGCAGCGGGATTGATGTCGCACATGGGGTCACAACGAAAATATTGAATGAATCAACAATCAACGAAATGATGATCAACCAGACAATCAAATGTAAGATTCTAGTTGCTGATCATCGAAAAATCGGACTGACATCAAAGTTCAAGATTGCTGATATTTCAGTCTTTGATTATTTGATCACTGATAAATTTTGCTCTGAAAAAGTATTAGACGAGATCAAGAATACGGGGACAAAAATCATCCAAGTAGATTCATTTTAAGAACTATGATGTAAATATGCTTGTTTAGGTAGTTAAGATTATCGAAAAACTGGTTAAAACACCATTTTTTACAGTTATAACTTCTAATAAAAAACACACTACGTTCAAATTAATAAATGAACGTAGCGTGTTCTCTTGTTTTTCACAAGACTAGCTTATCTCACTGCTAAAAAGATAAATTTTCTCCGTTGCTCGCAATCACTTTTTGAAACCAGTAGAAAGAGTCCTTTTTGCTCCGGTTCAATGTGCCATTGCCGTTATCATCTTTATCCACATAGATGAACCCATAGCGTTTTTTCATTTCCCCGGTTCCAGCTGACACTAGATCAATGAATCCCCAAGGTGTATATCCCATCAATTCGATACCATCATAAACAATTGCTTCTTTCATGGCCTCTATATGCTGACGTAAATAGGCAATCCGGTATTCGTCATGGATCTTTCCGTCTTTAGAAGGGACATCGACAGCACCGTAGCCATTTTCTACAATGAACAGTGGCAGTTCATATCGATCATTGAACCAATTCATGGCATAACGTAACCCATCTGGATCGATTTGCCAGCCCCATTCAGAGGATTCAACATACGGATTGTTTACGAGATCATGTGCTTCATCATAATCATATGATGGACCTTTTCCATGATCTTTGACTGCGAAAGACATATAATAACTAAAACCGATATAATCAACTGTTCCTTTTTCTAACTGCGCTTCGTCCTCTGACGTAATATCCAAATCAAAGTGTTTACGGTCCAAATACGATTTTATATAGCTTGGATAAGCCCCTTTGCAATGAACATCCGTAAACCAATAACGACGTTGCATAGCTACTGTTGCTGCCAAGATATCTGAGGGACGGCAAGAATAAGGATAGATTGGTACCATCGCAATCATACAGCCAATCTCAAAAGAAGGATTAATCGCGTGTCCGATTTCGACAGCTTTTGCACTTGCCACTAGTTCATAATGAGCTGCCTGATACATAATTTTTTCTCGCTCTTCTCCTTCAGTGAATTTCAATCCAGAATTAGTAAAGGGAGCAATATCTTCTTGATAATTCGTTTGATTATTGATTTCATTGAAAATCATCCAATATTTTACTTTATCTTTATAACGAGAAAAACAAACTTCAGCAAACCGCACAAAAAAATCAATCATCTTGCGATTGCGCCAACCACCATATTGCTTGACTAAATGATAAGGCATTTCAAAATGCGATAATGTGATCACAGGTTCGATTCCATACTTTAAACATTCATCAAATAATTGATCATAAAACTTCAATCCTGCTTCATTTGGTTCCAATTCATCTCCATTTGGAAAAATACGCGTCCATGCAATCGATGTACGGAAACATTTCAAACCTAGCTCAGCAAATAATTTTATATCTTCTTTATATCGTACATAAAAATCAATGGCTTGATGATTTGGATAATTTTCTTCTTCTACGATACCATCTGTCATTCTCCGAGGTACATGATTAGATCCTGCAGTCATCACATCTGCTACGCTCATTCCCTTTCCGTCAGCTTGCCAGCCACCTTCAATCTGATGGGCAGCCACTGCTCCTCCCCATAAAAACTCTTTTTTCAATATACTCATATTCCTACCTCTTCATCTTCTGTTTGAAGAACTACATGTCCTTTTGTTTCGTCTGCTAAGTCTTTTTCGATTTGGTCCATACTTTCACCTTGTTCTTGTAAATAATTCAACGCATCAACTTTACGTACAAATGGCAGATAAATGAAGAAACCAATGATTAACACCACTGCTTGCAGAACAGCAGCTCTCCACCCTCCAACTAAAAATCCAGAAATGATTGGCGGGGTTGTCCATGGTACTTGTACTGCCGTAAATAAAGGAACAAGTCCAGTGTATAACGAAAAATAGGTGATCATACCAGAAATCATTGGTGTCAAGATAAAGGGCAAAGCCATCAAGGGGTTCATTACAACAGGTGTAGCAAATAAAATAGGTTCATTGATGTTGAAAAATGCAGGCAATAAAGCTAGCCGTCCTAATTGTTTGAATTGAGCCGAGCGAGCAAATGTAACCATGAACATCACCATGCCGATCGTCATACCAGCACCTGTTATAGTCATGAATTGGTCTAAAAATTGTTGTGTTACAATATGACCCCCATTAGCTACTGTCAACTCTTTTCCAGAATTCAAAATCGTTGTATTTTGTAGAGAATTTGCTTGCAAAATCGGTCCCATGATCCCTCCAACTAAAGTAGAGCCGTGTACACCAAAGAACCATAAGAAAGGTACCAAGAAGCCTAACATCATCGCACCTCCAAAAGTATCTGTTACTCCTTGCATCGGTGCTTGGATTATTGTATAAATAGCTTCTACAACAGTCGTGTTGAAAACTTTATCAAAAATAGCATAAATGATAAGAGATACAACGGTGATTACAGCCGCTGGAATCAAAGCTGTAAAGGAGTTAGCTACATTGGTGGGAACTTGTTCTGGTAATTTGATACGGATATCTCGTTTCAAGAACCAAGAATAAGTCCACCCTACAAATAATCCAACTAGAATTGCACTGATCATTCCTTGACCACCAGTCCAAGTTTTGTCGATAACGTTAGTTACAATGGCTTTTGTCTCAGCATTCGTTGCACTTGAATGCTGAGTTAATAAAAATACTACTAATGCAATCATCCCAGCGGGCAAGCCTTCGAACCCTTCTTCTTTTACATAGGAATTAGCAATACCCATTACAGCAAAAATCGACATGATAGCAAATGAAGCACCGAATGCTTCGTTGAAATAGACAGCCAAGCCGCTATCAGCGACCCATTCAGAAATGGTTGGTATCGGAAAATTCGCTAAAAGCAAAAAAACAGAACCTACGATTGTAAAAGGCATCGTGTAAACCATCCCGTTACGAAGTGCAGTGATTGCTTTCGTGTTTACAAATTTTAATATAGGCGGTAATAATTTTTCATTGATAAAGTTATTCATAAATGATCCTCCTTCATATTTTTTGAAGCGCTGGCCAGCCACTTTTTGTATCCGTTTACAAATACATTTTAAGCGATTTGAACCTTCTAAGGAATACTTTCAGAACGTATAAAAACATGTACCAAGGAAAAAAACAACTTTACTGAAACGATAAGAAATCGTGCAGTTTGATATGTATAAACTGCACGATTTCTTATAATAGATTCCAAAAAATCCTTATTTCAGATTTATCGCATTTTCTTTCTGATAAGCTTGATGCGCTAAAATTTCCAAAAGCGCGATTACTGGTACTTGGGTAGTTAAGTTAATCGCATTATCTGTCGGGTCTGGTCCAGAGACATCCGGCATGTAATAAGAAATATTGCAGTCTGATAGTTGAGCAATCGTTGAATGCTGATCATTCGTGATACTTAAGATCTTTGCACCGTATCGCTTGAAGTTTTCGATTTGTTTAATAACTTCCCCTGTCTCTCCAGAAACGGATAATACAATCACTAATGTTTTCTCTAATCCACGTGTCGGTACAGGAATAAATGGATCAGTAATCGAGTAGGCATTAAACTGTAAATTAGAAAAATAACGTGCACCATAAGTTCCCAATGTTCCGCTAGTCCCAATTCCAGTAAAAATCAAATGATCATGTAATGAAATGAGTTCAATTGCAGGATCTAAAACAACGTGATAACTTTCATTATTCACTTTTTTCAAAAAAGCATCGACATGCACATTTGCTTCATAAAATGACTCAAATGTTTGACGATTTTTCGTTAGTTTTTCTTTTAGAGAAAACTTGAATTCTGAATAGCCTGAAAAACCTAATTTACTTAAACAACGTAATATCGTAGATGTTGATACATGACAATGATTTGAAAATTCGCGAATGGTCCACTCAACTACTTGACTCATATTTTCTAAAATAAATGTATAAACAATCAACTCCAATTCATTTAATTCTTTCACTTTTTCTGAATCAAACATAAATTTCCAACTCCTAGCAGCACAATTTTAAACGAATAACATTCTGAATGATCGCCCATTTTTATTTATAAAGAGTCCCTAGCTTCTCTACTATTTTCTCCACATCCAAAGTTCCATATTCTTCCTTAGATATCACGAAAACAGGTATTTCAGGGAACTGACTTTCTATTTTATCTTTTGCGTATCCAAGTAAAGGAGTGAGCAATAAGATGTCTGCTCTCTTTGCTTCTTTGTCTATTTGGCTAGAATCATAGACTTTGACTGACACATTTTTTTGCGCTTTTTGAAAGAAATGTGTCAATTTTCTTTCTAAACGTTGCGTTTGCAAAAGTCCATCAGAAGAAATCAAACTGAATATCATATCGAAAAGAAAGATTTTCTTTGGACTTTGTTCAGCAATCTTGGGCTTGTTACGATTCATTGGTTACCTTCTTCTCTTTTGTCTTTAGATCATCCCAGTATTTTAACTAACTTTTATTATATATACATTTTCATGAAAGCGCTGTATAATAAGTTAGATTATTATCTAAACTCAACAGAGCTATTTGTTTACGAGTGTTATTTTTGTTAGATATTGAAAGGAGTACCGTCCATGTTAAGCAATAGTTTGATTGCTTTACTAGAAAAGAAGCGTTCCTCGTTAAGTAAAATCGAAAATGAAATATTGGATTATATATTCCTCCATTTGTCCGATATTGGAACAAAAACGATTTATGAAGTATCTGATGATTTATTTGTCTCAACTGCTACTATCTCCCGAACGACTAAACATTTAGGCTATCAAGGTTTTAAAGAGTTGAAATACGCCATCGATCAATCCATCCATGTAGAGGAACAGGAAGGAAATAGCCGAAGCTTTCAAACAATCACGAACCAGATCACTTCAAATGTTACAGAAACGTTCCATCAAATGAGCGAAGAAAAGGCCAAACAAATGATGACATTGATCCATCAATCGAATACTATTGAAGTTTTTGGATTAGGAGGAAGCTTCCCTATTTGTACAGATTTTGCTCGAAAACTGACTTTTTTAGGAAAAAAAGCATTTGCTCGTTCAGATTGGGATGAACAAGAAGCAGCTGTAAGTAATTTAAATCAGGAAGACTTAGCTATTTTCGTCAGTTTCACAGGAGAAACAAAAGGTATCCTCTCCTATGCCCAGATTGCTCAAAGACAACAAGTCCCTATCATCAGCATTATTTCAACCAAGGGAAGTAACTTGGAAAAATTATCGACGATTTCCTTATATGCAAAGGGAACGACTCGCTATCACCACAGTGTCGATTTAAGTTCAAGAATTTCTGTCATTTGTTTATTTGATACAGTACTCTTGATGTATGCAGACCAAATGAAAAACAATTAGCTATAATTTGTTGCTATTTCTAGTGAAACAGCTTACTCAATCATGTATGAGGATACAGAATATCTGTCTCCTCTTTTTTATTTCCTTTAGTTAGCTATAATAAACCTATAAATGAAAACGCAATCATTTTTTTAAGATCTTAAAACTACTAAGAGATGGAGGAAGAAAAATGGATACAAAGAAAAAGAAATCGACCTTTTGGGAGTTCTTTCAAGGGTTGGGAAAGACTTTTATGTTGCCGGTTGCTTTGTTGGCTTTCATGGGTATTCTTTTAGGGTTAGGTAGTTCATTTTCCAGTGAATCAATGATTCAGACTTTACCGTTTTTAGGATATCCAGCAGTCAAAGCAGTGTTCCAATTCATGTCTGCTATTGGCGGTTTTGCCTTTACCTACTTGCCAGTCATGTTTGCCATGGCCATTCCATTAGGATTAGTTCGTAAGGAAAAAGGTGTGGCCGCTTTTTCTGGATTCGTCGGTTACACTGTCATGAATTTAGCCATCAACTTTTACTTAGTCCTGACAAATCGTTTAGTTGATGCCGACCACTTGCGAGAAGCTGGACAAGGAATGGTTTTTGGTATCCAGACGATCGAAATGGGTGTTCTTGGAGGGATCATTGCTGGAATCATCGTTTATAAGTTGCATAACAGGTTTTATACTGTTCAGTTACCAGATAGTTTCGCCTTCTTCTCAGGGGCTCGTTTTGTACCGATTATCACTTCTCTAGTTTTAGGGTTTGTTGGTTTGATCATCCCCTTGATTTGGCCTTTATTCGCTATGGTCATTATGGCTATCGGCCAGCTAATCCAACGTTCAGGAATATTTGGTCCCTTCTTATTCGGCTCAGGGGAACGACTGCTTCTTCCATTCGGGCTTCATCATATTCTAGTTTCGATGATACGCTTTACTGAAGCTGGTGGTTCGGCGATCATTGATGGGAAAGAAGTATTTGGTGCACTGAATATCTTTTATGCAGAATTGCAAAACAATTTGCCTATTTCGCCAAGTGCAACTGCCTTTTTATCACAGGGAAAAATGCCTACATTTATTTTTGGACTGCCTGCAGCAGCATTAGCTATGTATCGTACCGCAGCACCACAAAATCGACATAAAATCAAAGGATTGTTGATTTCAGGTGTGATTGCGACAGCTGTGACCGGAATCACAGAACCAATCGAATTTTTATTTTTATTCATTAGTCCGCTATTATGGCTCTTCCATGTCGTCATGACTGGTCTAGGTTTTATGGTCATGGCATTATTAGGTGTAGTAATCGGGAATACAGATGGTGGAATCTTAGATTTTGTGATTTTTGGTCTACTTCAAGGTAATGACACAAAATGGTGGTGGGTATTAATAATCGGTGCTTTGTGGTTCGGTATTTACTATATTGTCTTCAAAACAGTAATCATAAAATTGGATTTAAAAACACCTGGGCGTGACAAGACAGTGGATGAAACAGAATATACCGATCAAGAAGTGAACTTTCATAAAACAGGCGGATACGATGCAAAAGGAATTTTAGCAGCACTTGGTGGTCAAGAAAACATCCAATCTTTAGATAATTGTATTACACGTTTACGTTTAGTTTTAGCAGATGCAGATATCGTAGATGATGAAAAGTTAAAACAACTAGGAGCATTAGGTGTGGTCCATCTCGATCATCAAAACGTCCAAGTGATTATCGGAACAAAAGTCACAACTGTTCGCAATCAGCTTGATACGATTTTAGGATAAAAAGATAGAAGGTGAATTTTGTGACATTTGATACCGCTATAAATAGAAAAGGAACGTACTGTACACAGTGGGACTACGTTGAAGACCGATTTGGAGAAGCTGATTTACTCCCTTTTACGATTTCTGATACAGATTTTATGGTCCCAAAAGAAGTACTCAAAACTTTGAAAGAAAGGATGAACCATCCAGTATTTGGCTATACCCGCTGGAATCATCATGAATTAAAAGAAGCAATTAAACAGTGGTATCAATCCCGTTTTGACACACTACTGGAAGAAGAATGGATCATGTACACTCCAACAGTTATCTATGCAGTATCTACCCTTATTCAAATGCTTACTAAAAAAGGGGAAGGAGTGGTTTTACAAACGCCAGCTTATGATGCTTTTTTTAAAGTCATCCAAGACAATGACCGACTTCTAGTCGAGAATCCTTTGATCTATGAAGAAAATCAGTACCGGATCGATTTTACGGATTTAGAAGAGAAATTAGCCAGGCCAGAAAACAAAGTACTACTTCTCTGCTCTCCCCACAATCCAACCGGAAGAGTATGCAAACAATGGGAATTAGAAAAAATCGTGGCATTGTGCCGTCAGTATTCTATATTTTTATTATCTGATGAGATACACATGGACATTTTAGGACTAGGACAAAGGCATATACCTATCACACGCTTCAATTATGAACAAGTGGCGATTGTCACCAGCGGTACAAAAACATTTAACTTCCCTGGATTGACATTTGCCTATGCGTTGATACCGAATCTTGGGTTACGTGAGCATTTTCAAAGAAAGTTAAAAAATGCGGATGGGTTATCTTCTACCAATATTTTCGGTATGTTAGCGACAATGAGTGCCTATCGGTATTGCAGTCATTGGGTAGATGAACTGAATCATTATCTTGAAAGCAATCAGCGGTATGTAAAAACATTTATCCAGGAAAAACTGCCAGATGTAAAAGTCGTCGATCTTGAAGCAACCTATTTGATGTGGCTGGATGTATCCAAAGCTGTATCAGATATTCCTCTTTTAAGAGAGAAGCTGATTTCTGTAGGCAAAGTGGCGATTATGGATGGATCGATTTACGGCGGAAACGGTCATCAATTTTTACGATTGAATATCGGCTGTCCGAAATCGAAATTAGTAGATGGACTAGATCGTATGTTGAAAAGTTTTGAAGCGGCGGCTGCAATCGAAATTAAGCCATAATAAAAGAGATGTGACAAAAGTTTTTGTCACATCTCTTTTTTTTTCGAATCAACGGTGTTCTTAAAGTTATACACTTTTGTCATGACCTCTTTATTTAAGGTCGTTTTCGATCACTTTCACCGCGTGATCATTCCCGTTGAAACATGCTACTTTTTTGGCATCCATATATCTTTCTAAATAATCGTCTTCTCCTAGTTGCTTATGGCAAAAAGCAATTTCATAAAGCAAGTATTCCAATGAATGGGTCGATTTATGTTTCTTATTGTATTCGATCCCCTTCTCGCACAACTGGATTGCTTTTTCATAGTTCTCGATTTTGCTGTAATAGGTAGCGATATTATAATATACGGCACAGACCATCAGATTATCAAAATCAGTATCATTCAAGATTTTAAGCGTACGTTCCACATACACTTTTGCAAAGTCTAATTCTCCTTTTGACAAATAGATCATGGCCACATTTGCAGCTGCTTGTAAATGATGGATATCTGTTTCGGTCGTTTGTTCCAACACTTGATTGAAATAAAACAATGCTGCATCTTCTTTTTTTGCATAAAGATGATCAAGCAGTCCTTGATAAAACAAGATTTGGTTTAAAAGATCAGAATTGCTTACTTTTTTCTGATCAATCGTTTGTAAAATTTCATAAGATTCTTTGTACTTCGATACAGCATTCAACGATTGAATCTCACTTAATTTTTTTCTGATCTTGTCTTCTTCTGTTTCCACTAATATATCGGAGATCTCGACATTCAACTTTTTGCAAAGCGCACTTAGGATGTTGATACCTGGTGACATATTTTTGTTTTCGATATTGCTGACAGTTGCCTGTTCGCAAATACCTTCTGCTAATTGTACTTGTGTTAACCCCTTTTTCTTTCGGTATTCTTTCAGTAATGCTCCATCTACTTTTATCAAAACAATTTCCTTCCCTTTAAAAAATTATTTCTCCTTTATATCATACACAAAAAAAGTTCTAAACAACCATAATTGTTTAGAACAGAATAAAAATTTTAATTTTTATCACCAATTATTTCTTGATAAAAAATCAACTGTCTACCTGCAGATCAATCTCCTGAAGTATTTTCTCTATCATTTCTTGTTGACTTAATTCGGCAGTCAGTATCTTCTCATTAGGCAATCCAAGTATATCATGCTCCAACCACCAATCCGCCATTTGTTCTGCACCAAATTCTTTTGACATCTTTCTCTGGCTGTGACGTCTCAGCGTTTCTTCAAAAGAAAGATCGTAATAATAAGCAAATACATTTCCTTGAAAGCTCTCATACAGGTCCATAAGCATCGCTTTGTAGATTTTTGCGCTCATGATCCCCTCAACAAGGACTAAATCAAATCTGTCTTTTCCAAATTCTGCCAACTGACGGATCAAATCTGGTGTAGGATTTCCTATTTTATCTTTGACATTCAACATTCCTCTTCTCACTTCATCTTGAGAGATTCGCATCACCTCCCCCATAGGAAAATGATTTTGAATAGCTTTAGCTGTCGTTGTTTTCCCACTTGCTGAATTTCCTCTTAATATGACTAGCTTCCCCATGACACTGCATCTCCTTGTATACCGATAATCATTCATCCAACATCATTAAACCTTCTGTTGATTGAAAATAAAAAGAGAATCTGTTTGTATAAAATCATTCTGATCTGTAGTAAGCATATGGAATGAGATCCGTAATTTTGATTTTTTTAGCCCCCTCTTCTGTTGAGACAATGATCTCACAATCAGGTGCATACTCCAATATAAACTGTCGGCAATTCCCACATGGAGAATAGATCATGTCAGAATGATCTCCACCCACAGCTACGATACACTCAAAATCACGTTCACCACGACTGATTGCTGTCCCTAACGCAATGATTTCTGCACATGCCCTATGATTCGAATAAACATTCACACCAGTATACACATTACCGTTTGTGCAACGTACTGCAGCTCCTACTGTATGATTGAAAGACACCAAATCAATATTTGATTTAATGACTTCGGTTGCAGCATCCACTAATTCTAAATCCATTGTTGATAAATCGCTCATTTTTATCTCCTTCTTTCTGCCAAATCGGTTAAAGCAATCATAATCTTTATATAAAAAAACATCAATGGCAGAACGGAAAGAAAAGAAACGACTCAGTTAGTATGGAGTATAGTCTATTGTTCTTGATACAACGGTAAAAAAGCAAGCTTGCATTTACAAGCCTGCTTTTTGGAACATTTAAAGCTTCGATGTGACAAACCACCTATGCTGCTCGATCATAAAATTGATAGCAAAAATTCCACAAAGTATATATGTACCCCATGATAATAAAACATTCATCTGCGGTAAAATGATCTTTGGAAGAATCACAATCAAAAATGATGCCAGAGCCCAAACCCAACGATTGATGTGAACGTGACGCATAGCCAGCATATTCAACATAAGTTGGCTTATCGTTAATAAAAAGATAAAAACAAAAAATAAAATCAGCCAATACATTGTTTTCCACCTCTGAAATCAGACTTAAGCAGTTTGTATTTCGTTATCTCCACTATTATTTTGTTCATCTGACAACATCTTTTTATCATAAGCTTTTACAAATGGATAATAGATGATAAATGCTATCAGTGTGTTGATCACGATCAAAACAACCACACGCCAGTCATTTCCTGCTGAGAGATAGCCGCCGATTGGTGCTGGTAATGTCCATGTTGGCAACACAGTAAATCCATTGACCATTTCTAATTTAACTGCAAAATAGCTGACAATAGTCAAAACTAAAGGAACTAAGTTGAATGGAATGAACATATAAGGATTCAACATCATAGGAGCTCCAAAAATCATCGGCTCATTGATATTGAAGATACCAGGAATAATGGAAAAGCGACCAACTTCTTTTAAGAATTTTGATTTACAAAAGAATAAAAACAAAACTGATACCACAATCGTGGCTCCTGCACCGCCAATCGTAACTGTCCATTGATAAAACTGTTCAGGAGCAATATAAGGCAATTTGGTAGCAGCTGTACCATCTGCTAACGCCTTCGCATTCTCATCCAACATAATCAGCCACATTGGACGAACGACAGCCCCTACGATACTCATGCCATGGATCCCAAATGACCACAACAAATGGATCAAAAACATCGGTAATAAAACACCAAGCAGATTATTCCCTAAAATATTGGTTAAAGGCTCGAATAACGATAACAAGGCAGCGTTTACATCAAAGCCCGCGACGCTTCGAATCAACCAAGTCGTTGTTAAAATCACTGCACCAGGAATCAATGCCTCAAAACTACGGGCAGCAGCAGGTGGTACTTGTTCTGGCATTTTGATAGTAATATTACGCTTTTTAAAGAAACGATACACTTCCACTGCAAAAATCATGGATAGGATCCCGGCAAACATCCCAGATGCTCCTAAAGAGCTCATCGGTAAGACCCAGCCAAGAGGTGCCTCTTCAGGTGTTAAAACGTTTACAGGAACTTGTAACATAAAGAACGTCCCTAGTGATAATATACCACCTGTCACACTATCCAACCCATATGATTTAGCTAGATCCGAACCCATAACAAAAGTTGCGTAAATAGCCATTAATCCCATCGTAATCCTGAAAGGTAAAACGATCGTTGCCGAATAAGGGGCAATAAATTCATTCCACCAAGGAAACGGTAAATTGATGAAAACCATAAAAAATGTACCAATCAAAATCAATGACAGTGTTGAAACAACCCCATTACGAATTGCCAATAAATGTCGCTGTGTACCAATTTTTGCCATTGGTGGGACAAGTTTTTCCTCAACCCATTTCATCAGCTTTTCCACTAAAACCACTCCTTTTCAATAAAATAGAAACCATTCACTGCATGATGAAGCAAAGAATGTTCATAATTAATTATATAATTATGAAATTTTATTTCAATATATTTTAGTAGAAAATATTATTATTTTTTAATACAGGTTCTTTTTTCTATACAAAAAAATTTTTCAAACCTAATAAACTTTACTGTTCCTATACTGATCTATGGGTTTATAAAATAGTATTTAAATAAAATAAAAAACCTTGAAATTAAATTTCAAGGTTTTTCGTAATACCGGCGGCCGGGGTCGAACCGGCACGTCCTCAACGGACACTGGATTTTGAGTCCAGCGCGTCTGCCAATTCCGCCACGCCGGCAAATTAAAAGAATAACTGGGGTAGCTGGATTCGAACCAACGCATGAGGGAGTCAAAGTCCCTTGCCTTACCGCTTGGCTATACCCCAA
>NZ_KV815574.1:0-27660 GCF_001814285.1 Enterococcus sp. HMSC076E04
ACGAGTTATTTACACAAAATTATTGACGCTCCCTCTTATTAAACTTTCCTTGCTATAAAACCCAAACATAGTAATAAAAGAATAACTTATTACCTTTAAAATTATACTACCAAAAAATGGTAGTATATTATTAATTTATATAATATGAAACTTAAAATATAGTAGTATGTTAATTTATACTAAATTAAATAAAGTACTACCTTTAATAGGTAGTACTTTATTATCAAGCCATTATTCCTTCTTCTACTAGTTCTTTTTGTCACATAATTTTGCAATCAATAAATGTTGCGCAATAAGTATAAGAATTCCATTTTCTAAATTTGAAAGGTGATCCATAATTTCATGTTCAAGTAGTTTATTAATTGTCCACTTGTCGCTTCATCTAAAAATTTTATAGGTTTTAGGAATGCTATTCGCTTATTTTAGGAAGATTTTAACTGTTTGCTATAGATATATATCATACTAGTATCGTAATAAAAGTACTCTAAAAGAAGAATTTTCAAATACGCAAAATTAAGTACGAAAGAGTTGAAACAAATTTGGAGAAAATGAGCATAGAATGTCTGATGAGTTAAATAGACCTAAAAATTATCTAAAAGTGGAGCAAAATTAGGAATTACAAACAAAACACTAAATTAGTTTATATAAATTTCCGTAATATTTAATATATATGAAAAGGAAAACGTAGAAAATTACGTCTACGTTTTCCTATTTAGTTCTATATTTTTATTAAATTTTATATTTGTTCTTTTCACTTTTCGGAATAAATTCACCGTGACTCTTGATACCTTCTTTTATATATTGCTAATGTATTTTCTCCATTGCTATGAAAATAGAATCAACATATTTATAATATCTATCTAATCTATTTTCATTTAACCGCAGCATCTTATTAAATAACGTGTAAATAAGAATATAAAAGTTATTGAACTAATTAATAAAGATAGAATCATCGTAGTTGGATACGTAGATGAAACCTCAACTATAGTTCTTTTTCCCGTACCTTTAATAGACACTAAACCATTGTCATTTTCTATAGTGCTCTTTTTCCCATTTACTTTCATAACTGTTCCCAGTAATTAAATACAGGTAACGTGATATTTTGCTCATTCGCATCTCCTACTGTATAGATTATTTTAGAATTATGTGCTTTATGAGATGCATTCTCCCATCAATCATAGACTTTTACTTCATGTTTCTTTAAATGATCTTTATATTTCAATGCATCTAATGGTGCATAGTCATAAAGACCTCCAGTTCTCGAGGTTGTATAAAGTGTAACATCTTTTTTGGTCATAATTAAACGACCTTTATACGATTGAATTTTCTGCGAATAATTCGCTTCTGTTGCTACAGTCACTGTAAAAATAAGAAGGACTATTCCTACAAGGCTACACATACTTTTTTTGTTGCTTGTTTTCCACTTTAAAAACACTATAATTGAGATCAATGAACCAAAAAGCACTTGAAAACCCAAGATTCTCCAAGGAAACTGAATGATTTGAATAGGTGTTTTTTGTAAAAATTCCCATGGAAAAAGATTCGTTGATAAGAACCAAGTGGTCACTGCACAAAAATTAATAATCTTTTCTTTATTGGCAAATTTTTTTTTAAAGAAAAGTGGAAGAATAAATGAAACCACACCAATTGTTCCCATTGTAAATGTAACTAAATCATTATTTACTGCACCGATTAAACTATCAGAAATGTTTAATGCCCTTTCTTGAAGTTTTGTGCGAAAAGGACGATTAATTTTTTGATGTAGGACTTGTTGTAACATCGGATACCAAACGTAAGCTGTTAAAAGAATGGTCCAACCAACAGCTTTTATCATATTTGATATCAGATTCGACATTTCTTTTCTCTCTTTCCGCTTAGAGAAAAGAGAGCCGATAAACAAGAAGCCAATAACAATCACACTCATAAAGGTGGAGAGAATATGGGTATAGATGAGCAAACTCATACTGACAGCTAAAAGAATCACGCAGTTTTTTCTTTCATAAAGAAGAGTATATGTGTAATACAAGACAACTGGTACAATCGTCAACGCAATTGATTCTGAAATTGCAGTACGCTAATATATATCAATCCATAAAAGCTATACAAACAGCTGAATAAGAAGGCTGCATCTATTCTTTTGTCCATATTGATAGCTCACTAGAATTGTACAGATATTCAGTATCCCAACGTATAGTAAGTATATAACTTAGAATCAAATTGTTTGTTGTCCAGTAAAATATTACGGCTGGAAAGATGTTAGATATGGATAAAAAAATTCACGCCTCCGCCATAGCTATTAAATGTGGTAAAATTTATTGGACCAGAAAATACTGAGGACAAGCATTTTATTCTAGAAAAGTGAAAAGCAATGTCTCCTGTGGTTGAGATCTTTTGTACATCCCTAAAAAACAAAAAAGAATAAAGACTAGCAATAACTAGCAATAGAACAAGTAATACTATTTTTTATTTATTTTCAAAAACCTTTTATATTTCCCCTTTCAAAAAATACTTATTATTAATAATATCAATGATTTTAACAAATAACTGCTTTTTTTCATTTATTATCTATTATTCTCTTTTAAAAATAGCCCCAATGATCTTATGTAAGTAAACGGACGGACAATTTATAATATAGCACTTTGCTTCTTGTTGCTTGTATGGTTATTTTTGTGTTTAAAATCTAAAAGTCTAACTAAAATTCTACCTTTAAATTTCAGATTCTTGAATGCCCAATTTATATAGAGCACTATCATGCTTCTTTTGTTCTTGGACGCAATTTCTTCTGGTCTATTCATTCAATCCTAGTGTATTTACACAATATTCCTTTGGCCTAAAACTTTGATAAATACGTATATATAAATTTACGTATTTATCAAAAATATAAATGCAATTTTTACTTTCAGATAACTCTTAAAACAACCTACTATCAGGTAGTTTTAAGAGTTCACTCACTTTGCGAATCCAAGCGGGTCTTGAAGTAATAATAGTAAAATCCCCTAAAAAAATTGTCATTCTATAGACCCTTAAATGGACTTATCTCCAAAAGTTAAACTATTTTTCGGTATTTTACTGGAGGTAGTCCATTTTTACCCTTTTGTTATTGCAACATCTACTCTCTTTTACTTATACTATCTCAAATGCGATCATCAGCTTCTTGTTCACGGATGTATTTTTCAATTGTCTTTTGATTCAATTCGACTGTACTCACATAATATTCCTCCGACCAAAATGATTTATTTCCGTATCTATATTTGTGATTTACGTGCTGCTCGTGGATTAGCACAGCACTACGATCTTTCAGATAACCATAAAACTGGATATACTTATTTTTGATGGTACTTGAACAAGCATGTGAATATGATCTGGCGTTGCATGTGCTTCTATAATTTCCACGTTTTTTATTTTGCACAACTTCCTAAGTATTTTTCCAATATCTTTTCGTAATTGCCTATAGATTACTTTTCGTCGATATTTTGGTGTAAATACAATATGATACTTAAAATTCCAACGAGTATGGGCTAAACTTTTATCGTCATTTGACATGAAAAAACTCCTTTCGATATGCTAGTTCTTCCACGTGTAGAAACGCATGGTTTTCTTGTTTCGCACGCTTTGCGCACGAAACTGACTGAAGTCATTAACAAAAAAATTGTAGACAAAGAAATTTTTCTTTGTCTACAATCTGAAAGGATAGGCACTACCATTTTTTATAAAATATTTGTATTGAACCATTTTTTAGTTATTAGCTTACTAATACAAAATAATGTATTATAGTATCAACATAACCATCCTTTGTCCATGATTTTATCTAAAAAGATTGTAAGGATCAATAAGTCTGCACTTCCACCAATACTCCAATTTTTCTTTTTAAATTGCTGATTTAGGTAATCCAAATATTTTTTACCTTGTATGGTTTTTACACCCCCTAATTCAAAATAAGGACGAATAAGTAATTGATACTCTTCAAAAACATGTCTATTATTACTTCGTTTGATCAAATTGGTATCTTCTACTTCCATTGATAGAAAAAGTAAAGTGTCTATCATCTTATCTTGTTGCGACCCTTGATATGCTTGATAATAAGGCAATCCTCGGTCAAAAACACAAGGATAACCTCTTTTGGCTTCCCCTCGTATCCCTGTCAATCCATGGTTAACAAATAGATATTCTCCCCAAGTCCATGCTTTTGGTTTTGTTTGATCAATCTTCCCAAAATCGTTAAGTAGATTTTTCGTCATTTTTTGAATTTCTTTTTGAAAGAAACTTTTTTTACAAGGAACTTTCCAAATAGTTAACCGGCCACAAATAGCAAGAAAAATCCCCAATGAAAAGATAGCACCTTTATGTGTATTTATACCATTTGTCACTGAGAACATCGCAGTTTCAGCCTCTAAACCAATCTGTCGAATCGCCATAAAGGTTTCTTCAATTGGTTGATGTTGTCGGTCCAATCCTGTTTGGATAAATTCTTCAAAATAGGGAGTCAAAACTACACTACTTTGTAGAAAAGTAAAAATGTCCATATCTTGATGAGACCCGGGGTCTACTGGATCAACCAATCCTGGTTTATTGATACATGTAACTTCATAAAGCATCGCTAATTGTGCTTCTTGTGCTATTTTTTGAATATTATCATGCATGTTTCAATGCTCCTTTTAAGGAATCGGCTACTATTTGTTCGATTTTCTTTTGCATTTCTTTCACAGTATGTGTACGATTACGTGCACATACCTTTGCTGATTTCCCACAAATAAAACAAGGACGTTCCCCATGATTAAGAGCTTGGCGACTGACAATTGTTATCTGCTCTCCTTTTTTGAACAAGACATCTAAATCAAAAAGTCTACCTAATGCGTCTTGCTCTTCTAACGTGACCAACCATTTTTTGAGATTCAAAGGTGCTTCTGTTACTATTACGTACCAGTCCAATCCACTTGGCAAATTGATTTCTTTTGTGTACGTCATTTCCACCTTTTTTTTTAAAAACATTTGCTGAATTGACTGCTGTCCCTGACGAAATACCTGCTCAATCATTGGATTATTTTTGATCGGCCCAGGAATATTCAATGTAAAGACCATCAATGAACTATTTGAATACTTGGAAAGCAGGTTGCTTTGCAAGTTAGCACGTTGTTCTTTATGGATCAAAATATCCTCGATTTCTTGAATTTCTCCAGTATCAAACATCATGATCTCTCTTCTTCAAATTCTTTCACCTGACGAACGACATCTAAAATTGAACCATCTCGGTATTCTACATAGGCAACTATCCGATCTGTGAATTGCAAAGGTTCCGGGATGCCTACTATTTTTTCTGCTTTTTGCTGTAATTCTTCTATTGTAAAAACAGGAATTTGTGGAATTCTTTCAAAAATAGCTATTAGATCTTTACGTTGGGGATTGATAGCAACCCCTACTTCTGTGACTAATACATCGATACTTTTCCCTGGTGTGATCAATGTAGTAACATCATTTACTACTGTAGGTATTCGGCCACGTACTAACGGCGCTGAGATGATAGTAAGTTTAGCCGTTGCTGCATCTTGATGTCCACCAATCGCACCTCTTAGCACACCATCTGAACCAGTCATAACATTTACATTGAAGTTTGTGTCAATTTCTAATGCAGATAAAATAGCGACATCTAATTGGTTAACAACCGCTCCTTTATTACTTGGATCAGCATAAAAGGAAGCATCGATCTCCTGTTGGTTCTCAAGCCGCGCCATTCCTTCAGCTGCTCCTTTGTCAAAGTCTTGGACATCTAACACTTTTTCAACAAGACCTTTTTCCAATAAATCAACCGTTGGTTTAGTGATGCCACCTAATGCAAAAGAAGCTTTGATCTGTTTTTCTTCCATTTCACTAGCTAAGTAACGCGTTACTGCTAAAGCTGCACCACCCGTTCCTGTTTGAAAAGAAAAGCCATCTTTGAAATAAGGTGAGTGAACAATGACATCTTTGACCATTTCAGCAATTTTTAATTCTTTTGGGTTTTTAGTAAACCGTGTAGCACCAGCACCGATTTTATTCGGATCACCAATTGCTTCTACTTCCACGACATAGTCGACTTGTGTTTGCGGAATACTAATGGGCGTATTAGGGTAAGGAACTAAATGATCAGTTAGAAGAATGACTTTATCTGCATATTGTGCATCTACTTTTGCATACCCTAATGAACCAAAAACGGATTTTCCAACAGTCGCATTAGCATTTCCATAATCATCAGATGTTGGTACTCCTAGAAATGCAACATCGATTTTCAATTCACCACTTTCAATTGCACGTGGACGATTACCATGAGAACGTAAAATCACAGGATTGTCCATTCCTCCATGAGAAATAAATTCACCTAAGCTGCCGCGCATCCCACTGCTTGTGATATGAGTTACTGTACCGTCCTTGATGCATTCAATAACCATCTCATTCATAGTGTTCGTTAAAGAACTTGGTGCTAAGGTCAATTCTTTGATGCCCATTTCACGGATCACGGCCATCACTTGGTTAAAAACAAAATCACCTTCTCTTAAATGATGATGAAATGAAATCGTCATTCCATCTTTTAAGCCCGATTTTTCTATAGCTTCTTTGATCGAGTGCATCAATTTATTTGTCTGATTAGTTACAGTCGTTACTTTTGGTGCACAACGTTGAATCGTTTGTGGCGATAATGAAACACTTTGGAATTCTTTTTTATACTTTGTTAAAACACTTGATGGAATGCTACGTCTTTGTTTATTATGCATGGATATTTCCCTCCTCATCAATCAATCGTGATGCTTTTGCTAACATCAATGTCCGTTGTGCACGTTCTACAATTGGTTTATCGATCATTTTTCCATTTAAAGAAATTACGCCAGAACCTTTTTCTTTTGCTTCTTCGATTGCCGAGATGATGTCTAGTGATCGTTTGATTTCTTTGATTGACGGCTGATAAACAGTATTGACTACTGGAATTTGCCGTGGATTGATACAAGATTTTCCATCAAAACCTAATTGATGGATTAAACGTACTTCGTTTAAAAATCCTTCCATATCATCCACATCAGAGTAAACAGTGTCAAATGCGGAAATGCCTGCTGCACGTGCAGCATGAACGATCATACTGCGAGCAAAAAACAATTCGTTTCCATCTGGATATCGTTTGGTTTTCATATTTGTCACATAGTCTTCTGCCCCAATGGCGATTCCAATCAATCGATCAGATGCTTTGGCGATCGCAGGTGCGTTCAATACACCAGAAGCACCTTCAATGGCTGCCATCATCAATGTTCGCCCTATCGGAACATTATGATAGTTTTCTGCTTCTATAATCACTTTTTCTACTTCTGTTATATCTTCAGAGGTTTCTGTTTTAGGTAAACGTAATACATGCGCGCCGGCTTTAACCATTGCAAAAATGTCTGCACGTCCAAATTCTGAGTGCAGGTCATTTATTCGAACAATTAATTCTGTGTCACCATAATCCACTGTTTTCAATGCCTCAGCCACAAGCATTCTTGCGCTGTCTTTTTCTGCCATAGACACTGCATCTTCCAGGTCGAACATAATCGAGTCAGCACCATAAATACCTGCATCTTTGATCATCGCTGGATTATTTCCTGGAACAAACATCATTGTTCTTCTCAAACGTTCTTTCATCATCTAATTAAACCTCCCACGGTGTTTCTTGGTGTTGGATACCTAAGGAACGATGGATCGCTGTTTTTAATCGTGCAACAATAACGCAATCTAATGCCCCTTTATCTACTACCTTGAGTTTTACGTTTTTAATCTGATAAACTGCTAGTGTGTCATAGATAACTTTTTTGATTTGTTTTCCAAATTGCTCAATCACTTGACTGTCTAAATCGATTTCTATTCCTTCTGTATTCGGTGAAATCATGATTTGGACATCACTTGACTCTAATGTTCCAGCAATCGCTGATTTATTTATTTCCATTACTTAACGCTCCCTTTTATTTTTTAAGTATTGATAGGTTGTTTCTGGAACCATATATTTTATTTTTTCCAATTGCCCAGCAAGATACGCTTTACGAACTTGAGAAGCAGAAATAACTTGGTGTTGTTCCGTTTTCTTCCTTGCAAGGACATGAACTTTTATTTCAGGGGGTAAAATCGTTTCCAGTATGTCGTTATATGAACGAGTCATTGGGGAAAGTGGTTCTTCTCCCACATATCTAGCAGAGATATCTAAATAAGTGGCAATTCTTTCTTTGAATAAAGTAGCATCTACGACCATTTGCTCCTTTGCTATTTCATCATCTTCTCGTAAAAAATAGGTGGGAAACGTTGCAGGGCTAATAATATACTCGCCACCTGATAGAACAATGACATTTTTCAGTTTTTGTAATCCTTGTTGAACTAATTTGAGTCGGTCCTTCGTCGAAAAAAGATTTTGTTCTTTTTCGAGTACAAATACATATACCCAATCGTTGTTATTGGCAGCTTGTTTTACTAAATAATAATGCCCTTCTGTAAATGGGTTCGCATTCATGACAATTGCTGCTTTTTTTTCACCATTCACTTTAGGAATCCTCTCTAGGTACTGTTTTATAGAACTATCTCCCATTTCTAATACAGCTATTTTTGGGGTAGATACGATTGTTTCAAAACCTAAAAAGTTAAAACTTTTTTGATAGCGCGGTTTCGTGAAAACAATATAATGAAAAATCTCTTGTTGACTCATTGCCTGAATTATTGCAGAGACTAGTACATTAAATGTATGTCCACCATCTTTATATTTTTCAGACACGGCGATATATTTAATCACGTTGTTTTGATAAGATACTGTTCCTACTAACTTTTCTTTATGGTATATACCCAATGTTTGATCTAAATGTTGAAAATCTTCGATTTGCTTCTTTTGTATTCCTGAATCAAGCAAAAGATTTTCCCATTGGTCTTTGATATAGTTATTTTTTAAAAATAATCGTTGGATATCTGTTTGATCAAACACATGGTCACGTCCTTTCTTTATGTTCTTATGATAGCAGACCCATTAAAAAGATAGCGAACGTTACGGTCATAGCACCCCCTAGTCGAACAGCAACTTGTGCAAATGGCATTAATTCCATGCGATCACCCGCAGCTAAGATAGCTAAAGCACCTGTACCGCCTTGTCCGCTACAACATGAAACTGCGATGGCAGTATCAACTGGGTACATTTTTAAAAATTTTGCGGCGATAAAAGCTGTAGCGACAATAGCTACTACCGTCACAATGATTGTTACTATCGTTGCAGGATTTTTAAATACTTCGATCAGCTCTAACCAATCTGTTTTTGCAACCCCTACGCCAAAAAGTAAGGGAGGTGTGATCCCACGAACAGTGAATCCATACAACGAATTTCCACCTTCTTCGATATTTTTAGGGATAAAACCAAGCATTTTAGCCCCCATAAGAGAGACTAATAAGATCACAGGTGAAGGAATAGAAAAGCCAAGGAGTGATTTTAATAAGTGCTCAACATAGACAGCAACAAAATAAATCGTTATTGCTACCACGCCTGCTAACAATGTTTTTTCAATATTGACTGGTTTAGCTGAACCCTTCAAGTTCTCTAAATGTTCATCATCCCCATCGATCAAATTACCCTGACCATTTAATTGTGGGTATTTCTCTCCAATTTTTTTGAGCATACCAGACAGTAGAACTGCGACTAAACTTCCCAACATCACACACGGTAGAATCTTCCCAAAGATATCATTTTGTCCCATACCAGATAATATTGCTGCATAACCAATCGATAATGGCATCGCTCCTTCCCCAACACCACCAGCCATAATCGGCGCAACGATAAAGAAATACGCATTCCAAGCAGATAGCCCAAGGAGTATTCCCACACCTGTTCCTATCAAAGAACCAATCACATCGCATAAAATTAAAATAATGATAATACGTGAAGTTGCTTTAACCAATGTTTGCCGATTCATTGAAGCAATACTGCCGACAACTAGTAGTGTGATAAAGAACATCAAGAAATTGTTATTATTCATAAAATCAGAAACCACAGTTACAGTACTTTGAGGTAGCCAATGTTTATAGACTAGAAATGCAGGCAAAAATGTAACAACTAATACTTTACCACCTAAATCTTTTAAAATAGGAATAGTTTTACCAATTTCTTCTAATAAATAAGCAAAAACAGTCATAATACCCAAAGAAACTAACATATCATTTTCTGGAACGATATTGCTTATCGTCATTGCAAGATACGCGAGTACCAAAATGATATAAAGAGATAAAGGAATAAAACCAATTTTAATTCTATTTAATGTTTTCAGCATGTATATTATCCTCGTTTTCTTTTAGTTTTTGTAAATAATCCAAAACTGCCTGTGAAACGACGTTTGCGACTCCTTCATCAAAAACATTAGGGATGAATTTTTCTACCGTAGGCTCTGCGACCTTAGCAGCTAATTGTTTGGCTACTTCAAGTTGTAATGAAAGATCGACTTTATTCGCTTTCGATAGTAATAGTCCCTTGAACAATCCGGGAAATACTAAAATATTGTTTACTTGGTTAGGATATTTCGAAGAACCTGTAGCGATTAGCTTTGCACCAGATTCTTTTGCTAAATCGGGTGTGATCTCTGGTACTGGGTTGGCTAAAGCAAAAATAATCGGATTATCATTCATTTTTCCAATCATTTCAGGCGTTAAAACATTTCCTATTGAAAGACCGATAAAAACATCTTGTCCAACGATTGCATCTTCCAAAACGCTTACATTATTATTTGTATCATGTATATGATCCAATAACTCTCTTTGATATTTATTTAATGTACTATCTTGCTTCTTTAATCCCCCTTGTTTATCCACCAATGTTAGATTTTTGATACCAGCAGCGATTAATAGTCTAGCTGTTGCAACCCCAGATGCTCCCAGGCCGTTGATCAAAACTCGAAGTTCAGTTAATGTTTTCCTTTGGATCTTAGCAGCATTGATCAATCCAGCTAAAACAACTATCGCTGTTCCTTCTTGATCGTCATGATACACAGGAATAGAAAGTTTTTCTTGTAATTTTTCTTCAATCTCAAAACACTTCGGTGCTGCAATATCTTCTAAATGGATCCCTGCAAAACTATTTTGCAAATTGACAATTGTTTGTACAATCTCGTCTACTGATTTTTGTTCGATGGCTAATGGAATCGCATTGACACCTGCTAAATTTTTATAAAGCAGCGCTTTCCCTTCGACGATTGGTAATCCAGCTTGGTTTCCTACATTTCCAAGACCTAATACCGCCGACCCGTCTGTAATAACGGCCACTAATTTACCACTAATTGTTAATTCTCTTGCCAAAGCATGATTTTTCTCAATCATTAAACTTAGTTCTGCTACACCTGGGGTGTACATTTTTGCTAAATCTTGATCATCTTGCACGGCTTCTGTTGTTTCCATCCGTAAAACACCTACATTTTTTTTATGGATTTCTAAAACTTCATCAAGCATACCTTCACTCCTTTTTACATTTTTTAATTACAAAACCACTTTAACACTTTTTTTAAAATAAAAAAACCCTTTCATTTTAAATTTTAAAAAAATGATGCTTATTTTTAAAAATTTAAAAAAAGACTAAATTCAATTTTTTTGGTATAATGAGAAAAAATATCTATTTGAAAAAGTTAGGAGCTATACTATGCATCTGGAATTCTCTGACTATGAATCACTCCTTGTAAAAATTTGTGAAGACTATTATCTCGAGGATATCAATATTAGTGAAATTTCTAAAAAATATGGGATCACCAGATATAAAGCTTTAAAATATATTGAAGATGCACGTGAAAAACAATTAGTTAGTATTTCAATTAATTCTCCGTATGCTAGGAATTATGAGCTAGAAGAAATCTTCAAAAATTACTTTAAAACGAATATCTATATATTAAAAAGTAGTGAAGACTTATCACAACACGATTTATTATTTTCAAAATTTGCTGCCGATTACATTCAAGAATTAATTAAGAAAGCCAATGTGGTTGCACTATCTTGGGGAGATACCGTTTACAAAGTGATTGATCAGTTTAAAATGGGTGCTCGTGAAGAATTAATTTTTACTCAATTCATTGGCGAAATCGGAAAATATAATTCCTTAGCTGGCTCCACACGATTAGTTCAAAAAGCTGCTGAACGTTATGAGTCTTCTTATTTGACTCTCAGTATTCCTTTATATGTCATCAATGAAACTGCACGTGAACTAATGGCTCTAGAACCTTCTTTAGCTAATACCTTAGCAACCGCTTCGCATGCAGATATGTTAATTTCTGGAATTGGCACCTTATCCTCTATTGATTCTGTCGAACCCTGGAACAAGCATCGTAAAATCCTATTTCCAAGCATGACGGATACTGTTGGATTTCTTTACGGAAGACCCTTCAATATCAATGGTGAATTCATCAAAGCATCTGAGGATAAGACTTTTGGTCTTTCTTTAAAAGAAATTTTCGATATTCCAAAACGAATTGGTATTTGTAAAAGTAAGTTCAAAGCGGAGAGTTGTTTAGGCGCCTTGAATGGTAATTTTTTTACAGATTTATTTTTGGATGAAAAAACTGCTTGGAAAATACTTTCTTTGATAAAAAAAGAGTGAGTCATGTAAAATCCTCCAAAAAATTTAGATTTTTGGTACTACTTTTTTGGAGGGCAGTACAATGATTCACTCTTTTTATTGGATATCAAAATCCCTTTTTTTGAGAAGCTTGTCTTGATATTTTTTGAACTTTTCCAAGCCATACTCCATTACTTTTCAAGATTTAATTTCTTTGTATTCACTGAATAATTTCCACGTTTTTTCGTTAATGTTACTTCTTATTAATTTTATTGTACTTCTCATGCAATAGGATCATATATCCTTCTAAATCTTTTTTATGCTATAAAAAGGGGGTTCTATCTAACTTTATTATTCATTCCCCACCCTTTGCGCAGTGAGTCTTCGGTATCTTGTTTTATCTGACTGGTAGTTCTTATTATTTCTCCACGATCATCTAATTCTGGAACAATTGGATATTTTTCTCTGAACAAGTCTAGTTCTTTCACCACGTCATTAAACAAATCTTGCTTATCTTCTTGCGTAAGATTCTGTTTAATATACTCATCTAAAGCTTTTCTAAGCAATTCATCTCTTGTCATATTAGTCTCATACTTTTCTACTAAAACTCTGGAAGTCGCATTTAACAAAGTCGACAGTTTTAAAGGATGCTTGGTGGAATAAACCTTATCAAACTTTCTGATTGGTGCGCCAACTTTTTTTGTTCTTCCTCTACTCTGTCTTTCAACATTGGAGGAAGTTTTTATTTCTTGAACTTGGTGCACTTCTAATTGCTTATTTTCAGATGGTGTAATTGCTTGCTGCTTTTTCTTTGCTTCTGCTTCTTTTTTTATTTTGGCGAGTCCTTTGTTGTTCCCAAAAATATCAAGTCCTTTGATGTCAGCCAATTACTCCACCTCCGCATACCAATTCTCGTGTTCTTCCAATTCTTTCAAAATACTGATAAATAATTCGTGGCTTTTGCGATCCCATTGTTTTAAGAGACCTTTCTTTGTCTTCTCCATCGTAATACCTGATCCGTCGTATCGTTTTAAGCGTGCATTTTTGAGTACAACATTTTTAATCAAATGTTCCCCATAAATCTCTTGGGCTTGTTTATACATTTCCTGATCTACTGCGTCACCGCTTTCCAACATGAAAGGAATAACACCAGCAACATATAAATTTGTATCAAATTCTTTCACAAAAAAGTCCATATACTCAAGATATTGCATCGCATTTCTCATCGATTTTACTTGGGTCTGTAAGACGACGATTGCCCAGTCCGCAATGTACATCGCGGATTTACTATATACAGAAATAGAAGGTGGGACATCTAAATAGATGACGTCAAACTCATCAAATAATGGTTCTAGCTTTTCTTTCATATATTTGAATTGGGATAATGAATCATTATATTGGTCTTTGATCCAATCATCATACATTTCAAAGGACATGTCTGCTGGAAGTATATAGAGGTTATTGATTACTTTATAGACAGCCTCTTTAGGTGGAAGATTGTTTATCAACACGTCAGTCACAGTATTTTCGTAAACAATCGGTTCACCTTCTCCGCCTCCTTCTTCGTTAGTGAAGTTCATATGCGTTAAGTTCATCACATCAGAAGTATTTCCTTGCATATCCAAGTCAATTATCAAGGTTCTTTTTCCTTCATTAACTGCTGATTCAAACCCTAACATTTGCGCGCACGTACTTTTACCTACGCCACCTTTAAAATTACCGATTACATATTTCTTCGCTACCACGTTCCTACCTCTTTTCTTTTAGCAATATTCATTTGATACTATTATAACATATTTATTTTTAGTTACTACCAAAAAAAAGATATATATATACTACCTTATAATTAATAAGTAAAAGGTAGTACATAAATAAGGAAAAGCTGAAATATATTGATTTATAGCTTTCCTCAAAGTAATGACGTTATTTAATTTATCGAGAAGCAGAGAATACTCGCGACTTTAGTCATGTAGATGAATCAGATCTTCGATAAAAAAGAAGCCGTCCTTCTTAAGAACGACAACAAATCACTAGATTAATTTTTTCAACTGTTCATAAAAGTTTTCATGCGTTCCACATAACAATACTGGAATAACCTTGTTTTCTATAATCTCGTAAGCTACTCTATATGTTGTGCCCGCATATTTGAACCCACTAGACCAAATACCTGATAAATCCCCAGTTTTTTGTTCACCCTTATATGGATCAATCGCAATTTCATCATAAATTAAATTCAAAAATTTTTCTTTCAATGGCTTCTCTTTTAGCTTTTTTAAATACTTAATGACATGTTTTGAAGGAACGATTTCATAAGCCAATTTCTGTTGCCAACTCCTCTTTAGTCATTACTTTAGAATTAGTAAGTGTATCTTCAGCAATATCTCTAAAGGAAGAATGCATTTTGTTTTTTCTATTCTTAAATTCTACAAGAATCTCATCTTTATCGTAGCCTTCTGCAATTATATCAGACAAAATATCTTCGCTAAAATCATAAAATTCTTTTTGTGGTTCAACAAATTCATAAAGAATACCATTCTCTACCAACTTTGCTTCAACTTCGACTCCATTAGGAACATTAAAATCTTTAGGTACTGTCAACATGATTGAATTGCCTTGTTTTCTTGTTTTTGTAATCATTTAAATCCCTCATTTCTAACAGTATGTAATTACTTAGTAAATACATTATACCACGAGATAATGTATTTACAAGTAATTACTGTGACTCGTAATGCGTCCTTGCTGAATAAATTTCAACCACGTGTTCATCTTCATCTACCTTATAAACAACCCGGTTCTGTTGCAAAGTTTTAAATAAAGAATAAAATCCCTTACGGTATCTATGATTTAAGCTGGGATTCCCAATAATACCTTGATTTCAGTACAGACCGAAAACCCGAAGAGAGTGCCTTCTTTTCGGGTTTTCTTATATAATCCTCGAATGGCTTCCATGCCTTTAATCGTGGTAGAGGCAGTGCGTAAACTTCGATAGAATTTATTGCGTTTCTTTACTGGACGATGGTCTTGTTCAATCAAATTATTCAGGTATTTAATGGTACGATGTTCTGTCCCTTGATAAAAGCCGTATTCTTTTAGTTTCTTAAAGGCACTTGTAATAGAGGGGGCTTTATCTGTGACTACAACCTTCGGTTCATCAAACTGCTTCACTAACCGCTTAAGAAAAGCATAGGCTGCTTGTGTGTCCCGTTTTTTACGTAACCAAATATCCAAGGTTAAACCATCTGCATCGATGGCTCGATACAAATAATGCCATTTTCCTTTAATTTTGATGTACGTTTCATCCATTTTCCATGAATAAAAGGATTTTTTATTTTTCTTTTTCCAAATTTGATAGAGTAGTTTGCCATATTCTTGCACCCAACGATAAATCGTTGTATGAGAAACGTTAATGCCACGATCATATAAGATTTCTTGAACTTCACGATAGCTAAGGTTATAACGAAGATAGTAGCCCACGGCTACAGTAATCACATCCTGCTGAAATTACTTTCCTTTAAAATGATTCATCGTCATTCCTCCTGCTATCTTTTTCTATTATTCTACCTTATTTGATAGTAGATTTAAAACTTTGCAACAGAACCAGAAATGAATATTGTAAAAAATGATTAGGTAGCGTTTATTAATCCATGTTCATAACTTAAGACTTTAGACAACATCCCAAAAGCAGAAGATTCTACTACGCCTGACAAAGTGATGACCTTTAGTGGCATGGGAAACATGGTCGCCATTGACGGCAAACAGTTCGACATGGACCGGATCGATTTACGCGCTAAGGTCGGGGAAAAGGAAGTTTGGGAGATTAAAAACACACGGGACATGATGGGTCAAGTTTTAGTAGAATGAAGATACCAACGAAATTGGAGGAGAAAGATTACGTGAAGATTTTAATTGTGGACGACGAAGCAAGCATTCTGGATATCGTGGAAGCCTATTTGAGTGCAAAAGGCTATCAAGTGTTTCGCGCTTTGAGCGGAAACGAGGCTTTAACAAAGGTTGATGTTGTCCAACCTGATTTGATTGTGTTGGATCTCATGCTGCCTGGTTTATCTGGCCTCGAAGTCTGTAAAAAAATAAGGGACTCCTCCACTGTACCGATTATCATGTTGACTGCGAAAACAGCCGAAAAAGATATCTTGGAAGGGTTAAGCCTGGGGGCTGATGACTACATCACAAAACCATTCAGCCCGAAAGAGCTGGTTGTTCGGGTCGAAACCGTTTTACGCCGTGTCCAACCAGAATACCGAGAAGAAAAGTGGTCTTTCGAAGAAGGTTTGCTGGTTATCTACCCGGATCGAAAACAAGTATTCAAACAAGCTGAAGAAATCATTTTGACCCCGACCGAGTATGCTTTATTAGCCCTTCTGGCCTCACATCCAAAGCGCCTATTTTCACGGGAACAGCTGCTGGACGCTGTGAAAGGACTCGATTTTGATGGAACGGATCGGGTGATCGATACCCACATCAAAAATATTCGTCAAAAAATTGAGGACGACACGCGCAACCCCTACTTCATCTTAACCGCATATGGAACGGGGTATCGATTTGGTGGTCAAAAATGAAGCGAACCATTAAATGGCAACTCTTGCTCTCG
Source organism: Enterococcus sp. HMSC076E04 (assembly GCF_001814285.1). Lineage (NCBI taxonomy): Bacteria > Bacillati > Bacillota > Bacilli > Lactobacillales > Enterococcaceae > Enterococcus > Enterococcus sp. HMSC076E04. Next base: position 17,160 of record NZ_KV815574.1, read on the forward strand.
TTTGTTTCTCTGTCCTTTATCTTAGTGGGGACCTTCAGCTGGATAACACTAAACTTAATGGAAAGCCACTTCGAAGACTATGTGCGCGAAAGGCAAGAATCAGAGTTAACAGCATACCAGACTGAGTTAGAAAACTTCTATCGGAAAACGGGTACTTGGGCAGATGCCCCTCCAACAATCCAAAATATTGGACGCGATGCTCTCCAGAAAGGCATCATCCTAAAAGTATATGACCATGCTGGCAACCAAGTATGGGGCCCCTCTCCCTCAGAGGAAGAAGAGTCAAAAAATAGGATTCAAACCCACCTCCTAAATATGGAGCAGATAATGGGCGATATAGAGAGTGGCTACGTGCAGACAATCGTTCCCCTCGGTAGCGAAACAGACCCAATCGGTTCTCTCGAAGTGCAATCCGTTGGACCTTTCGCTTACACGGAACATGATGCGTTATTCCTTGCCGATATGAGGAACAACTTGATTTTTGTAGCGATTGGGTCCCTAATTATCTCCTTATTTTTCGCGTTATTGATTGCCAAAAAATTGAGTTCACCAATCGTCAGAATACAGAATTTTACGACGGAAATTGCGAAGGGTCACTACAGTCACCTGGCGATTGAGGAAACAGGGATTCAGGAAATTGACAGCCTCTTGGATTCCGTGGATGAATTGTCTGGGCAACTCCAACGCCAACAAGAGATTCGTAACCGCCTTTCCTCTGACATCGCACATGAAATCAGGACACCATTGACGACTTTGAAAGGCAATATTGAGGCCATGATTGACGGGGTCTGGGAAGTATCGGAAGAACGCCTCTACCACTGTTACGAGGAAGTTAACCGCATTGCCCGCCTGATTGGACAAATTGATCGGATCAATGAAATTGAAAGCCATGAAAGCCAGCTGCAGAAGTCATCCTTTGATTTGCTAGAACTTACGCAACAAGTTGCCGGCACCTTTCAAGCTTTGTTGATTGAGAAGGGCATTGAATGTGCCATTAACGGAGAAGTGGTTTTAATTTCTGCTGATCGAGATAAGATTCATCAAGTGGTAACTAATCTCTTGTACAATGCAATTAAATTTACCCCTTCCGGTGGCCACATTGATCTTCAGGTTTCCCAAATTAGTGGCGTAGCTTCCTTTAAGATAACCGATACCGGTCAAGGAATCCCTCCAAATGAAATCAATCAAGTTTTTGAAAGGTTCTATATGACTGAACCCTCTAGGAACAGGAAACTGGGTGGCCAAGGGATTGGTTTATCGATTGTTAAAGGAATTGTGAACGCCCACCATGGGAACATCTCTGTCGAAAGCACATACGGAAAAGGGACGACTTTTGTTGTCAGTCTTCCGCTAGAAAGCCACATAAAAGCATAAAAGAGGCACTCCCATTATGGTGGAGTGCCTCTTTTTTCCCTATTTGTTGGCAGTTTGATACATTTTGTTTGGCAAGGTTCTGCTTTTTTCACTGAGCCAGCACATCTATGTCTGACTCTTCTGGATTTTCAGTTACAATTTCAATTAATAATCGGTGAGGTAGATTGAGACTCGTCTCCCCAGGAGATTGAATCCAATCTCTTCGCACCGCAATCTGGTACGGACTGTTGTCTTCCTTATTTCGAATCCGTTCGCCGTCTATCTAGACAATATTATATTTACCGGGTGCCGGATAGTAGGTAATGAGTCTGTGTTCCTCATTTCCTGTCAGCAGGAAACGATCCACCTCTTCGCCATTAATCGAGATAACCGCGTAAACATTGTTATTATCATTATTCGTCTGTTGGACTGCAAAGATAGCCGTCGGTAAAAAAGACAAAACAATAAGGGGGAAGATAATAACGACATCAAAGGGTTTTACCATTTTTATGTACTTCGTTATTATTATTTTTCCTCCTTTTTTTATTTATCTTCTCGTCAGCAGTTTACTCCAAGTGCTTTTTACGCTTCAGGTATTCCTCTTCTGTCAGGTTTCCTTTGGCAAACTCTTTTTGTAGGACCTCCAAAGGCGTTTCTTTTTCAACCGTCCGATTCCCCTTATCGGAAACAAGTTTAATGAAAAGATACACCACAATAATCACTAGGATGATCCAAAATATTCCCATAAACATCATGTACCCCATTCCGCCCCATGTCAAGCTGTTCCAATATTCCATCATGATAAAAACGCTCCTCTCTATATTTTAGACGTGGCCCATGTGATTTAGTGCTCTTCCTTCAGCTTCCATCCTTTTAGATAGTAGGCTTTTGGCGGATAATCCCGTCTACGGTAAATCCAAATGGCGATGGCGCCAACGAACAAGAGGAGGGACAACCCTTGGGACACCCTTAAAAAATCACCCATCCATAAACTGTCGGTGCGCATACCTTCGATAAAGAAGCGCCCCACCGAATACCAAATAACATAGCTGAGGGCCACTTCGCCTCGTCGCAACAAGTTTTTCCGATTCCTCAACATGATAATGATGGCAAAGCCTAAGAGGCTCCACAAGGACTCGTACAGGAATGTCGGATGGTAGTAGGTGCCATTAATTTGCATTTGATCAATAATAAACTTTGGCAGGTAAAGGTTCTCCAAAAAGGTGCGGGTCACCGCTTCCCCATGGGCCTCCTGGTTGATAAAGTTCCCCCATCGGCCAATGGACTGCGCCAACAGAACATAGGGCGCCAGTATATCGAGCATCAATGAAAAAGGGATCCCTTTTTTCTTCGTGAACCAGTACACGGCCAGCCCCCCTGCAATCAAACCGCCATAAATGGCAATGCCGCCTTGCCAAATGGCGATGATTTCAAGCGGTTTCTTGATATAATACTCCCATTGAAAAAGAACGTAATAAATTCTTGCTCCGATAAGTCCAAGGGGGATAGCCCACATTGCCATATCTGTAATGTCCTCTTCGCCCAAGCCTCTTTTCTTTCCTTCCTTAGAGGCAAGTGTGATGGCAAGCAACATAGCAGCCCCAATGATAATCCCATACCAGTAGACGGTGAATGGGCCAAAGGAAAACGCGACGCGGTCGATTGTTCCGACAATTGATTTCATAACTTACTCCTTACTGATTTTCATTCTGTATCCCGTTCGATAGTTATAAGCCCAAATAAGGCGCTGGATCGACCTGGATTCCGTTTTCGTATACTTCAAAGTGAAGATGGACGCCCGTGGAATCTCCGGTGGTTCCCATGATGCCCAGTTTTTGCCCCTGGGTCACTTGTTGCCCTGCCATTTGTAAGGTGAGCGCATCAATTTTTTATTGAAGTGCGATGGTCCCTGTTCGCAACTGCTCCTTCCTTGCTTCTAAACCATCCAACTTTACTTGTTGGCTGGTGCTTTCTCCATCTAATTCCCGCAGTTGCTTCTCAAGCTGCTCTTTCTCTTGTGTCAGGTCTTCAATACTTCGTGCATTTACATCCATAGGAAGGATGAGCAAACTCGATAAGAGTGGGATACTTATAAATTTGACAAGCTGCTTTCTGTCCATGTGTCCTCCTAGTTTCAGGCCAGGTGACGAATGTTAACGAATGTTGCCTGTTATTTCAATCATTATACCGTTACAACTATATGAGACAGGAACCTCCTTTCTTACTTTTATTGACTATACCAATGAATTATGTAGATTTTATGGAGTTGCCCCATCTCCATAAGAATCACATAATTTTTTGTTATTCTTATCTAGAAGATGAGAAATAATCTTTGTTCTCACTCATTTGGTTTGATTTTTGCTGGTTTCAGGGTTTGCCATTCATAATCTATTTCGTTTGTAGCATTGGCATAAAAATAAAAGAGGAGTGTTGAAGATGGAAACAATTATATTTGTGGTACTGATGGTGGTTGGACACATGCTCATGATGTTTCTCATGCCTGGTATGCATGGCGGTCATAACCATAAAGGACATGACCATACCGGCGACGCGGAGGATAAAAAGCGTCTGGAAGATGAAATCCAGCAATTAAGGGAAGAGCTGAGTGACACGAAAGCCCGATTAAACCAAAGAGAATGGTAAGGGGGCTGCTGTTTTGAGGCAAAAAATATTCTCCATAACTGGATTCATCATGATTTCGCTTTTCATCCTTTCCCTTTCCATCGCCGTCACCATCAACTTTACGCCGCTCTATTCGTTTGACATCGATTATTTGGAAATAACGGAAACGCTTAAAATGCCAAAGGAACAGATTTCAACAAATTACCGCATCCTCCTGAATTACCTGAATATGCCTTGGATAGCAGAACTTAACATGCCGGATTTTCCCAGTTCAGCGCGTGGGCTATTCCACTTTGTTGAAGTAAAAAAACTCTTTGCCTTAGATTACCTAATCCTATTGTTTTCCGGCGTAGGCACGTTTGGATTTGTGCGGTATCTGAATAGGATACAACAATCTTGGCAGCTCCTGCTCTACTTCCGCCGGGGAACCCTTATTCCCCTTGCTATTCTTTTGGCTCTCCTGGTTAGCTTCGACACGCTGTTCGTGCTGTTCCATCAAGTTTTCTTTAACAATGACGCCTGGCTCTTCAATGCCACTACTGATCCTATTATCTTAGCTTTACCTGCCGAGTTCTTTATGCACAGTTTCCTCTTGGCCTTTGGATTAATCGAAGTCTTCCTAATCCTGGGGTACTTCACTACTAAATATCGAATCTCTGCCCCAAGCCGTTGATTAAAAAGGTTATGGTTCATAAGAAAAACAGGGCTCTCCATCGAAAGCATGGGAGCCCTGTTTTTATCGAAAATTTATCGATCTATGATTTTCCTTATACAGCATACTGGCTGGTCTGACCCGATTCTGGAAGGGGGTCAAACCAGCCAGTGCTTTTTTCGTTCCTGCTTCGTTTTATTTCGGCTCTAATTTCAATGTCATAGCATTGATGGCAACAATTACAGTCGAAAGTGACATCAAGACGGCACCGACTGCTGGACTTAATGTTATGCCAATTGGTGCTAGTATTCCTGCAGCTATTGGGATCGCGATAAAGTTATACCCTGCTCCCCAAGCAAGATTTTCTTTCATCTTACGTGTGGTCTTCTGAGCCAACTCGATAAAGGATTCAATGTCGCCAGGGTCTGACTGTGTCAAGATGACATCGGCTGAATCCAATGCTACTTGAGTTCCGGCACCAACAGCTATACCAACGTCTGCTAATGCAAGAGAAGGTGCATCGTTGACCCCGTCACCGACCATGATAACTTTCTTTCCTTCTGCTTTAAGTTTTTCAACTAATTCATATTTGTCTTGAGGAGATTGATTAGCTAGATAATCAATACCTAAAATTTCTGCAGCTCCTTGAGCTGCTTTTTCATTGTCACCCGTTGCCATAATCGGCTGAATCTTGTTCTTTTTAAGGGCTTGTATTAAGTCTTTACTTGTCGGTTTTAATTCATCCCCTAAAGCTACAGCACCGATTGCTTCGTCGTTTTCTACTAAGACACTGAGGGTTGCTCCTTTTGGAATATCCATATCCAGATTACGTCTATATGCTTTTTGACTGATTAATTGATAACGATGTCCGTTAGCTTGACCTTCTACACCAGCGCCAGAAATAACATCAATCGAATCAAAACTTACTGGACGTATCCCTTGCTGTTCTGCGTAACTAATAATTGACTGAGCGATAGGGTGACTAGATCCACCTTCGATACCTGACAATAAGGCAACGATTTCATCTTTCGTATATTTATCATTAAAGAGTTCAACATCTAATACTTTAAACTCACCAGTTGTTAAAGTTCCAGTTTTATCTAAAACCATAACATCTGCGTTTGTAGTCAACTCCAAAGCGTCCCGGTCTTTCACTAATAATCCCCGACTGGCCCCTAAGCTGGTACTACGAGCAGTCACCAATGGAATAGCCAGACCCAGGGCATGCGGGCAAGCAATAACTAATGTGGTGACTGTAAAAATAACTGCCGTTGGTACATCAGCGATAATCATCCATATAACAAGGGCAATAAGCGCTACAATAACCGCAATATAAAAGAGCCATCCTGCAACTTTTTGTGCAAGATTTTCTGCTCGAGAAGATTGGCCTTGAGCTTGACTGATTAATGCCTGAACCTGAGAAATGAAGGACTTATCGCCCGTCTGCTTTATTTCCACATAGAGGACTCCGCCACCATTGGTTGATCCACCGATGACCTCATCTCCGGGATTTTTTTCAATTGGTTTCGATTCCCCAGTCACAAGCGCTTCGTTTACACGGGATTCTCCGCGAATAATGATACCATCAGCTGGAACATTTTCTCCTGCTTGAACACGGATAACATCTCCAACCTGAAGTTCAGACACAGGGCGCGTCTCAATCGAATCGTCTTCTAAAACAACATGAGCATCTTTCGGCACCAACTCAGCCAATGCTTTTTGCGCGTCCCCTGCTTCACCCAATGCCTTCATTTCAATCCAGTGTCCTAATAACATGATTAAAATTAACGTTGCAAACTCAAAGAAGAAGTCCATGACATGTTCTCCAGTTACATATCGAGCGGCCACTGCGTAAACACTATAGGCATAAGAAACCGTTATTCCCAAAGTAATCAAGGACATCATGCCTGGAGCTTTTGAATTAAACTCATCTTTCGCACCCATGTAGAATGGTTTTCCGCCATAAATGTATAGAATTGTTGCCAATACAGCTGCTACAACGTCTGCATAAGGAAAGATAATTTGGAAAGGCAACTGAATATCCATCATAGGAGTAATGAGTAAGATTGCAATTCCTAATGGGAGTGACTTCAAGAAAATCTCCTTAAAGCTACCGTGATGGTGGTGGGCATGCCCTCCCATTGCGCCATGATCCATTTCACTGTGATCCATCTGACTATGATTCATCTTGCTGTGATCCATCGCACTATGATTCATCTTGCTGTGATCCATCTGACTATGTTCCATTTCATTATGGTCGTGTTTTGAGTGATCCATGTCGCCGTGATTATGATGACTATGTGACGAATGCTTTTTGTTATTCCTCATTTTTAATTCCTCCTTATTATATTAGAGACTGATTTTAAAATTTTAGAACTTTCTCATCTAACACTGCATATAATTCTCATGAAAAGGGTTCTATATTTTATCTCTATCTACTATCTATGAATAAATGGTATTCGTACTTTATACACTTAATACTGAATAGTTAGTTTCTGCTAAAGCAGCATTGAGCGTTTCGGTATCAATCTCTGTTTGACTTTCAAGTACTGCTTTTTTAGTCGCTAAATCAACCTCTACAGATTCAACCCCTTCAATAGCTGAAAATTTTTCTTGCACTGTATTGGCACAACCTGCACATTTTACGCCATCTAATAAGACTTCTTTTTTCATTATTCTATTCCCCTTTTTATTTTTTTATCTTCTCCTATTATTAGAATAGGAAGAAGTTTAAATCCCAGATAAGCTACGTGTTTTCTAAACAACTGCTGGTTTGAATCGTCTTAACCGTAAAGCATTGAGCAAGACCGATACGGAGCTGAAACTCATGGCGACTGCCGCAAACATTGGACTCATCAATGGTCCGCCAAAAATATACAAGAGACCCATCGCGACTGGAATACCTACAAGGTTGTAAGCAAAAGCCCAGAACAAGTTTTGTTTAATGTTTCGTAGCGTTGCATGACTTAAATCAATCGCAGTCAATACAGCGGTTAAATCATTACGCATAAGGACAATATCAGCCGATTCAATCGCCACGTCTGTACCTGATCCAACTGCAATACCGATATCTGCTTGAGCTAATGCGGGTGCATCGTTAATGCCGTCTCCAACCATCGCTACCTTCTTGCCTGCCTCTTGTAGTTTTTTGACTTCCTCTGCTTTATCTTCAGGTAATACTTCACTTAATACACTGTCTATACCCACTTGCTTAGCAATCGCTTTGGCTGTACGTTTGTTATCTCCAGTAATCATGATTACTTCAACACCGCGTCTTCTAAGTTCTTTAACAGCCTTCATACTATTTTCCTTGAGTGTGTCAGCTACTGCGATAATTCCAGCTAGTTCTCCATCAACAGAGAGATACATCGGTGTTTTTCCTTCGTCTGCTAAACGATTGGATTCTTTTTCCATGCTTGATAAATCAATCTTTTGCTCTAGCATCAGTTTACGGTTTCCAATGTACATATCTTTGCCCTCAATTTCAACTCGAATCCCGTGTCCAGGAATCGCTTCAAAATGATCTGGTTTAGCTAATGTCATGTTCTCTTCTTTTGATTTTTGTACGATGGCTTCGCCTAATGGGTGTTCAGAACCTGTTTCACCAGAAGCTGCATAATATAAAAGATTTTCTTTAGTAATAAGAGGAGTTACCAAAATATCCGTCACGATAGGTTTACCTTCTGTCAGTGTCCCTGTTTTATCAAATACAATCGTGTCTAAATTATGAGTGGTTTCTAACGCCTCACCACTTTTTATCAAGACACCATGCTCTGCCCCTTTTCCGGTTCCAACCATAATACTTGTTGGAGTCGCCAAACCTAAGGCACATGGACAAGCAATGACAAGGGTTGTTATGATAACGGATAAAATAAATATTCCAGATTGACCTGCAATTAACCAAGCAATCCCTGCTAAAACGGCTAATGCTATAACAATCGGTACGAAATATCTGGTAATGATATCGGCCATTCGAGCAATGGGTGCTTTAGACCCTTGAGCATCTTCTACTAATTTTATGATTTGAGATAGAGTTGTATCACTTCCCACTCGAGTCGCGCGGTAATCAATGGAACCATTTTTATTGATACTAGCCCCAATAACCTCGTCTCCACTTTCCTTTTCCACGGGGATACTTTCTCCTGTCAGCATTGATTCATCGACTGAAGTGCGTCCCTCAACAACAACACCATCTACAGGCATACTTTCTCCCGGACGAACTCGAATAACATCTCCTAAAGCGACTTCGTCCACAGTAATCTCTTGTTCCACACCATTACGTATCACTCGAGCTGTTTTAGGAACCAAGTTGACTAATTTTTCAATCGCTGAGGACATTTGCCCCTTTGATCGCTCTTCTAAAAATAACCCTAACGTATGAAGAGTTAAGATAACTCCAGTCACTTCATAGTAAAGTAAATCTGAAAAGTTCCCGTAACCTAAGCCAGCCCCGATCGTCGCTGCCAGACTGTATACAAAAGCGGCCGCGGTACCAAGGGCAATCAGGGAATCCATATTTGGGTGACCTTTAAATAAGGTTTTGAATCCCTTCTGGAAATATTCCCAGCTTACTACCATTATCGGCAAAGTCAGAATAAGTTGTAAAAGAGAAAAATTAAATGCATTTATCATTGGGTCAACGATATTTGGTAGAGGCATACCGACCATTGGACCCATGGATATAATTAGTAAAGGGATTGTAAATATAATGGATATCCCAAAACGATTTGAAAGTTGCTTCATTCTTTTTTCTTTTTTCTCACGCTTCTCTGCTCGTGAATTATCTTGAGTCTCAGTTGTTTCTAATACGGCTGCATAACCACTATTGGATACAGCACCAGTCACATCAGATACTGAAATTGCTGACGGGTTATAAGAAACTTGCATTTTTTCTGTCGCTAAATTGACTGAAGCTTTATCTACGCCCGACAACTTTCCGACAGCTTTTTCAATTGTCTGTGCACAGGATGCACAGGTCATCCCTTCAATTGCAAAGGTTTGCGTCGTTCCTTCTTGGGCAATCAGTTCATACCCTGAATTATCCACCGCTTTTTGTAGATTTTCTACCGAAAAAGTTGGTTCATCGTACTCTATACTTAACTTCTCTGTTGCTAGGTTCACGGAAGCCTGTGTGACCCCACGTACTTTTTTTGCCGCTTTTTCTACTGTCTGCGCACAAGACGCACAGGTCATACCTTCTATGGCAAACGATTTATTCTCCAATTTTCTCGCTCCTTATTCTCCATGATGATGTAAATGGCACTCGCATTGCCCTTCTGTACACTGACAATCCACTTCTTCTACTGCGAAAGCTTTTTTCATCTCTAATATTTCTTCTAGTCGCTGGATATCATCGAAGCTTAAGACATGATCTTCAATGATACTCCCTACTACATTCCCGACATTCTTTCGACAAATACGATCGAAAATATCGTTTGTAAAACTTCTTACCGCTTCTTTCTCTTCGATATTTGCCGAATAAATATATTTTCTACCTTCTTGTTCTGTATTCAGTGCGCCTTTTTCCACGAGTCGACCTAAGAGCGTTTTGGTTGTCGCTTGTTTCCAGTCCATTTTCTCTCCCAATGTAGAAATGACTTCTTTACTAGTCACTCGACCATTCGCCCAGACTACACGCATAACTTCCCATTCAGCATCGGTTATATGAAGGTCTACAGCTATAGTACTCATATTCTCTCCCCCTTTCGTTTACGCGCGTAAGCATTAATGCTAAATAGAGTTTACACTAGTAAACGATTATTGTCAAGAGTTTATGTAAATGAATAATTTGTGATTTATTATTTTTTAGGTTCTGTTGCGAAGTTTGAAAATCAAACGCGCCCTCTCTGAACTCCAAATATCTTAGGCTGTTAT
>NZ_KV815575.1:0-22182 GCF_001814285.1 Enterococcus sp. HMSC076E04
TCACAAAATTTTTCTTACTACTCGAAACTAAGCGTCTTTTTCACAACCTCTGGTTCACGGTGTTCCAGAAGTAGCTTCTTTGAAATAAGCTGAAATTTCACAAAAATTTAAGAAGCAATTTTCGTCAATTCCTTCTTATTTCTTGAAGCTGACCACTTCTGTCACAGCCTCTTTCTTACTTCTTACGTTCATATTTCATATGATAGATCAGTAATAGAAGCAAGAACCACACAGGTGTCAGTAATAAAGCGATTCTCGTATCTTTTCCTAGGAACAAGACGACACACACAAAGGCCATATAAAGAAAGACCAAATAATTACTCAATGGATACAGCGGCATTTTAAATGAATGTGCTTTTTTGCCGATGATACTTTTACGATATTTCATATGCGTGTAGACAAGCATACTCCAAATAAACAAGAAACAAGTAGTGGCAATACTGCTTACGAGTGTGAATACTTCACTAGGCATCACGTAATTCAAGATAACCGAAATGAAAATAACGATCGTAGAAAATGTCAAAGCATTTCCTGGAACATGATGTGTTGTTAACTTCTTGAATTTTTTAGGAGCACTGCCTTCTTGTGCTAAAGAACGAAGCATACGTCCTGTACTGTATATGGCGCTGTTGCAGGCAGAAGCTGCTGCACTTAATACGACTAGATTGATCAAGGATGCAGCAATCGTGATCCCAATTTCCGAAAATACCTCTACAAATGGACTATTATCTGGATTCAAGCTATTCCATGGATAGATGGCCATAATGACAAAAAGAGAACCTAAGTAAAATAAGATGATCCTGATAGGAATATTATTGATAGCTTCCGGCAATACTTTTTCAGGATTTTCTGTTTCCCCAGCGACTAATCCAACTAATTCGATCCCAGCAAAAGCAAAGGTCACCATTTGAAAAGCCAAGATGAATCCTTTGGCACCAGTCGGAAAGAATCCGCCATGAGACCATAGATTCGTGATGCTGGCTGTGCCAATATCTGTCGTATAGTGGGTAAGGATCATATAAGCACCTACGAGGATAAAGGCAATGATCGCTACAACCTTGATCAAGGCAAACCAAAACTCTAACTCACCAAACAACGAGACAGCCACCATATTCAAGCAAAGAAGAAGACCTAATGCAATCAGTTCGGGAAGCCACTGAGGAACACCAGGTGCCCAGTAGCGAACATACATCCCGATGGCTGTTAAATCTGCCATTGCAATCGATACCCAGCAGAACCAATACGTCCAACCAGTAATGAAAGCCGCTTTTTTACCAAGATATTCTGCAACAAAATCCAGAAAAGAATGGTTATTAGTGTTTGATAACAGAAGTTCGCCTAACGCACGCATAATGAAAAAACAGATGCATCCAGTGATGAGATAGGCGAGCAATATCGAAGGGCCAGCTAGCTGGATAGACTTTCCGGAACCTAAAAACAGCCCCGTTCCAATTGCTCCGCCAATAGAAATCAGTTGGACATGTCTATTTTTCAGTCCACGCTGCAGTTCTTGCTCTTCATTCATTTTTAAATCATCCTAACTAAAAAAGTTTAATTACTTCCATATTAAGAGAGTTTTCTGAAAAACACAACTAAGATTCCAAAATTTTCAGAAATTTACCTTTTATGAGTAGGCGCAAAAAAAGAACTGCGGTAAACACCGCAGCTCTCTGTCCCAATCAGCGATTGATCCTAAGCATTTAAAATACGTGAAAGGAACTCTTTTGTACGTTCTTCTTTCGGATGGACAAAGATATCTTCTGGTGTACCTTCTTCTGCAATCACACCTTTATCCATAAAAATGACACGGTCAGATACATCTTTTGCAAATTCCATCTCATGCGTCACGATAAGCATCGTCAAGCCAGTATGTGCTAAGTCTTTGATCGTATTAAGCACTTCACCAACCATTTCAGGGTCTAACGCCGAAGTAGGTTCATCGAATAACAATACATCTGGATTCATCGATAATGCTCGAGCAATTGCGACACGCTGCTTCTGCCCGCCAGACAATTGTGCTGGTTTAGCTTCGACATAACGATCCATACCAACTTTTTCCAGATTTTCGATTGCTACTTTTTTGGCAGTTTCTTTATCTCGTTTCAGGACAGTTGTTTGTCCAGACATACAGTTTTCCAAGACGTTCATATTATTGAAGAGATTGAAGGATTGGAAAACCATACCTAGATTCGTTCGATATTTAGGTAAATTATATTTAGGAGCTAATACATTTTCTCCATTATAAATGATCTCGCCGCCTGTTGGTTTTTCTAGTAAATTGATACAGCGCAAGAAAGTAGATTTACCAGAACCAGAAGAACCGATGATCGTCACAACTTCGCCTTTGTTGACTGTCACGCTGATATCTTTCAATACTTCATTTTCACCGAAGCTTTTTCTTAGATGGTTGATTTCAATAATTTTTTCACTCATGATTCTTCCTCCTTATTCCTGCAAATTTGAATTGTCGATTTCTTCAAGCTTTGTGTAAGCAGAAGGGCCATCGATTTTCTTTTCTACCGCACGCAGGATTCTGGTGATCGTAAAGGTCATGACTAAGTAGATGATCCCGACGATCGTAAATGTTTGGAAGAATTGGAAATTCGCACCGGAAGCAGAGTTCCCTTGGAAGAACAAATCAGCTACGCCGATTACACTTAAAACGGCTGTATCTTTGATATTGATAACAAATTCATTCCCCGTTGCCGGCAAGATATTCCGTAAAACTTGTGGAATAACAACTTTTCTCATCGTTTGGCCATGGGTCATACCAATGGCTTGCGCAGCTTCGAACTGTCCTTCATCTACTGCAAAAATCCCCCCACGGACGATCTCTGTCATGTAAGCTCCAGTATTGAGAGAGACGATAAACAAAGCGGCAATCGTTCGATTCAACGAAATACCAAAAGCGAGTGCCAGACCGTAGAAGATGACCATTGCTTGTACCATCATCGGTGTTCCGCGGAATATTTCGACATAGATAGAAAGAAGTGCATTTCCGATTTTTTGGAAGAAGCGAGTCAGTGCATTTCCTGATTCAGGTACCGAACGGAAGACACCAATCAGTAATCCAAGTGTGGTACCGACAACTGTCCCGATCAATGCGATGAACAAGGTAAGTCCAGCACCTCGTAAGAACATATTGCCGTATTGTTTCCAAATCGTAGTGAAGTCAGAAATGATGCCGGTTTTTTCTTCACTATCAGTTGCAGCAGGCTGATCTTTGACTGCTTGGTCCATGATTTTTGTTCGTTCATCGTTAGAGATGCCAGAAAGAATCTGGTTTACTTTTTGGATATCCGGGTCGCCTTTACGCATACCAACAGAAATCTGAACATCTTCCGGGTTTGTCTGGAAGCCATCTGCACCGCTGAATTCGAGCATCTCCAAGTCTTTGTTCACACTAGTTGCCGTTACACCTTCCGGACGTTCGCTGACATAACCATCGATCATTCCAGAAGCTAACGCTGTTCTCATGGCTGAGAAATTATCCATTGCTTGTTGTTTCTGCACATCCGGTATCTGATCGATCACAGTATAATGGAAGGTATTTAACTGAGCAGTGATCTTTGCTCCAGAAAGATCTGCTAAACTTTTTGCCTTTGCGTATTTGCCATCTTTCTGGACTACTACTACTAATTGGGATTCATAATAAGGATCGGTAAAATCAATTTCTTTTCGTCGTTCAGCAGTAGGGCTCATTCCGGCGATGATCGCATCGATCTTGCCTGATTGAAGAGCAGGAGCCAGACCATCCCATTTTGTTTGGACGATGACTAATTTTTTCCCTAAACCATCTGCTACTTTTTTAGCGATTTGAACATCATAACCGCCGGCGTAACTATTTTGGCCTTGGATTGGCAAGGCGTTATTCTCATCTGTTTGTTGAGACCAGTTGAAGGGTGCATACCCAGCCTCCATACCTACGCGAAACTCATCGCTCGGTGTTTTTTCATCTGCATTTGCCAGAGACCCCACACTGAATAGTGAGAAGACAAAAGCAAATAGTACGGCAACTGAAACCATATTTTTTTTCATTTTTTTCTCCCTTTCTGATTATATGATACACGAGCGGTCTAGATGAAATGCGGTAAAGCTTTATCTGAAAAAATAAAAAGCGACCGATTTATAGATATAAAAAGGCCGCTAAAATTCCATAAGGTGATAAACCTCTCACAAAACATAGCGCAACTTAGCATCACTGCTAAGACAGTCCGCAAGCTCTTAACTTGCGTCCCAACATACACTTCAAGCAAAAAAGTGTACATTTCGGCGATCCTCCCTATTCCTGCTTCTCCATGTTTGCTTCACTCCACAGGGTTAATGATTCTCGCGACCTCTACCTCATTGATTGAGGCATCTCGTATTCAGTTATTTATACAAAAAAAGTTTACGATACTCGAGAGGCTTTGTCAATCTATAACTGCTGTTTTTTGAAAAAATACTGATAAATATAGAAAACTTTACTTTTACCGAAAAAACAATCACAATGTGAATCATCTATCCATTACAAACAATAGTATAATTATACACAAAAATGTATGTAACACAATAAAAAAAGAACTGAAACAGAAAATTTTCTGCATCCAGTTCCACCTCGATTATTTAAGCAGCCGCTTTCTTTGGCTCGCGTCCTAGGATCGCTTGCAAAAGAACAACGACACCGTAAATGGCTAATATTAGATAAATCAAACTTGAGTATTGAGTGATTCCCCAGCCCCATGTTCGATAAACGGCTAATGTAATGGCTAAAACAATGGCGGCAATCACGTTGAATAAAGCAAAAGCCCAAAGATTTCCATTTTCTTTGCGTACAAGGTAAAAAACAGAGAAATAAACACTTAACGCTAACCAGGCGATGCAAGCCAGAATAACGCCCCAGTAAATAAAGAATGGTAACATATCGATTCACCTCACTTTTATACAGCAGTATTGTAACACGTTTTCATTCTTTTGTCAGTGAGGATTGTGATAAATTGTTCAAATGTACCTCACACTTTTTTATTCCTATTTTTCACACTTTTCAACAATAAATTTGTTGGAGTATGGGCTATAATGGAAAGTGAGGTGACAAAACATGAAACAAGGAACAGTAGACGAAGCAGCAAAAGAGATATTGACTCATCAGAAAATCACGTTTTTGACCGGTGCTGGGGTATCCACACCTTCTGGAGTGCCAGATTATCGATCACTGACAGGAATCTACCACGGAATGGAACAGCCGGAATACTTGCTGAGTCATCAAGCAATGGTAAATGAACCGGATAAATTCTATCAATTTGTCAAAAAGATTTATCATCCTGAAGCAAAACCAAATATTATTCATTTAGAAATGGCACGTTTAGCGAAAGAAAAAAATGTCTGGGTCGTTTCGCAAAATATCGACGGGTTGCACGCGAAAGCTAAAAGCCCGCAACTCGTCAATTTTCATGGAAGTTTGTATCAATGTCATTGTCGAAAATGTAAGCAAACAGTAGACTGGAAAGAATATCTTCACAGCGACAAACATCAAGCATGCGGCGGACAAATACGCCCGAACATCGTGTTATATGGTGAAGGATTCCAAGATGAAGTCATTGAGCAGGCGGCTTACGCCGTCAGCCAAGCAGAGCTGGTCGTCATTGTTGGAACGAGTTTTCAAGTTCATCCATTTTGTGATCTGGTACAATTTCGCCAACCGTCAGCCAAAATTTTAGTAATCAATCAAACGCCTGTTTATTTAGCGGAACCTTATACGTTTATTCAGGAAGACGGAGCGGTTGTTTTCAAAAAAATACAAGAATTAGGAGTAGACTATGACTGAATTCAAAACAGAAAAAGAAAAAATGATTGCAGGCGAGCTTTATTTTGCCAATGATCCTGAGCTGGTTGCCGACCGTATGTTTGCAAGAAGTCAAAGCCAAATCATCAACCAAGCCGAATCAGCGGAACTGCGATCCCAATTGTTGAAAGAGACATTTGGTCGTACAGGGAAAAAAATCTATATGGAGCCAGTTATCAATTTTGATTACGGATATAATATATTTGTCGGTGAGAATTTCTATGCAAATTTCAACTGTACATTTTTAGATGTCAGCACAATCGAAATCGGTGATAACTGCATGTTCGCTCCCAATGTCCAGCTGTATACGGCAACACATCCATTACATCCAGTGAAACGTAACAGTGGTTTGGAGTACGCAAAACCCATAAAAATCGGTGATAATGTTTGGTTAGGCGGAGGCGTGATCGTCACGCCGGGTGTCACGCTAGGAAACAATGTAGTGGTCGGCGCAGGTTCGGTCGTGACCAAATCTTTCCCCGACAATGTAGTGATTGCAGGAAATCCTGCTCGTATCATCAAGACAGTAGAGGAAGAACCGTTAGAAGAGTCTCTTGAAACATTACGTCAAAAGATCGATACGATCGATCGAGAATTAGTTGCTTTATTAGAAAAAAGAATGGATACAGTAACTAAAATAGGACAAGTAAAAAAAGAAGGAAACCAAGCAGTTTATGATGAAAAAAGAGAGCAGCAAGTATTGGATAAAGTGGCTAAACTGCTGAAAAATAAGGGATACATGGAAACAATAACAGACACATATGTTGATTTGATGAAACACTCGCGCGAATACCAAAACAAAATGAAGGAGGAATAAGTGTGATCGAAGGAGAGGCACGGCGAAAACAAATCATGCAAACCTTGGCAAATACAGAAAAACCAGTGAGTGCTAGCAAGTTTGCGAAAACTTTTGGAGTCAGCCGTCAGATTATTGTCGGTGATATTGCTTTACTACGAGCGGCAGGTAAAAGTATCGTGGCAACAGCAAGAGGTTATATCCTTGAAACAGAAGAAACCAATACTGGACATATCAGTAAAATCGCGGTCCAGCATGGAAAAGATCAAACAGAAGAAGAGTTGAGACTCATCGTTGAAAATGGCGGTGAAATCATTGATGTGATCGTAGAACATCCGCTTTACGGTGAACTAACAGGCACGTTGCACATTAAAACGCCACAAGACATCGATTCATTTATGAGACGTTATCAAAAAAGCAATGCTTCTTTATTATCCGAACTCACAGGAGGAATCCATCTGCATACGATCCGCTACCCAGAAAAGCATATGCTGAAAACAATCAAGCAAAAACTAGCTGAAGCAGGTATCTTGTACGAAGGATGACAAGCTCCATAAAAAAATAACACCGAAGAACTGGCGGAATTTAAACGCCAGTTTTTTTATTTCCAAGAAAAAGCAGTTCTTTTTGTTTAAGTAAACTGTTCTATACTTTTTAACAAGTCAGAAAAAAGGAGATGTTCAAGATGGACACTGATAAACAGAAAGAACAAAAAATCAGTTTATATATTGACAAAGGATTGGAATTTGATCAGTACAAAGAAAAACATTACACTAATTATTTAACTGCTATAACAGATACTGTGTTTAAGCATGCACCACAGATTTCTGATAAGAACATTCAACAGCAATTCTTTGAAAACTTTACGGCATATCTTTCCCCTGAAACAAAAGAATGGGCTTTATGGGAGGATTTCCAAAAGGTTAGCAGAAAGTTTGAAGAACTTAAATTAGAGAATATCTGTAAAAATCTGAATATAACTTTTGATAGTGAATCAATTGATTCTGAAAAGAAAAAATTCGATGATTATTTGTACAACTTGAGAGGACAAATAGCCGTGGAAGTAGCGAAAGCAAGTCCGGTGATTGAGTTGAACCTTTACTATGATCCAGAATTTTTACATGCAATGGATGCAGCTGATGGTGGTGTGGATGCTACTGAATTAATAATGATAGTAGAAGATTGGCAAGAAAGTGTGTACGAGATGGAATGTAACATTGCTAATGGAGTGGAAGGAAGCTACTCTAGTCAAGTACTCCGATATGTATATCACAACAATGAAGGATTAGAGGGGAAGATTTATTTATATAACGAGCAAAAAGAGTTCGTTGAAAAGATGCCTTGGGAAAGAGACGAAGATCTTGCTACGGTGTGGCAAGAGGAATGTCAAACAACGTGTCTTACACTAGCTCCAACTCAAGTAGCTAAGAAGGAACCCACCCAACAACTAAAAGACCTATCCAATGAGCAAAAACATTCAGTGATCACTCGGCAACAAGAGGCTTCTGATACAAAGGCAGAACGTGAGACTCCGCTGGAAAACATCAATTTTGCTACATCAGAACAGACAAAGCCTTTCTCGAAAGAAAGAGATGAAAGCATAGACAAGAAAGATGATAAAAAGATGTATATGGATAGGAACCCTGAATTATGGAAAACATGTGTCAAAGACTTTGGCATGGACCTAAGACCAGTGGAACAGTTGACTCAGCCGAAAGGGTTACATCCAAACAAGTCAGCGCAACTAACTGATTTAGCTTCTCGCCATCACCAAAAGCCGCTGTCAGATTTCATAACAGCAACTAATGTACAACATAAAGCGGATGATCAATCAAACAATCGGCAACCAAATAGTCCAACAAAACAAAACGTGCGTATGAATACACGAACAGAAAAACCGTTGGTAAAAGTAGATTCTTGGGAAAACAGAAAGGGATTGAAGCAAGAGACCGATAAAAATCAAGGGAAGAAGCGAGTGGGACAGTTAATAAAGTCATGGGAAAATCGGCAAGACAGTAACTCAGGACAGGTTCTAGACAATCGCACCCAAACAACGGGCATAGCAACACTAAATTCAAGAAAACAGAGGTTAAACCAACTCCAAGAAGGCGCAACGAAACATAAAAGCTATCTTTTAGGAGATAAAAAACATATAATCCCCAATAAAAATTTATCTCTATCCAAGACACAGCCGTATGCTGAATTTTGATTTTAGTAATTTTGATTTCAGTCAGTGACAAAACATAAAAAGGGAAGTGACGATTTTCTGTCACTTCCCTTTTATAAAGCTTTCTTATGCCATAGAATCGAAGGATCAATCCAAGTCTCTACTCGATCACCAATACGCCTTCTTTTAATGCAAATGGATTTTGATCGTTGATGTGGTCATAGAACATCACACCGTTGATATGGTCGATTTCATGTTGAACGACGATCGATTCATAATTCTTCAAACGAATCTTGTGTTTTTCACCATTCATATCATAATAAGACACAGTGATTTTGGCATGGCGAACGACATATCCTGGTACTTCTCGGTCAACAGATAAACAGCCTTCACCTTCCCCTAAACAAGCATCTTGAACAGAATGGCTCAAAATTTTAGGATTATACATAACAGTACTTAGAGAAGGTTCATCTACCTCTGGGTCTGCACTTGGTACGTGAACAGCAATGATTCTTTTAGAAATATCTAATTGAGGTGCAGCTAAGCCAACACCGCCTCGTAAGTGCAATTCTTCAGCTTTGATTGGATCTTGGCTGTTTTTTAAGAACTCAAGCATCTCTTTTCCTAAAGAGATATCTTCTTCGCTTAATGGAAGAGAAACTTCTTCTGCTACTTCGCGTAAGGTCGGATTTCCTTCACGAATGATATCATCCATTGTAATCATGGAATATGTACCCCTTTCTTAAAAGACTATATTCAAGTCTATTTTCGCATTATAGTTTACCACAAAAATGGAAAAGTAGTAGTAAGATTGTTTGAAAACTACTTTTTCTTAATGATTAACCACTTGATTTCCAGCCCGGTTTCAGGTAAAGTATAGCTGTGTGCTCTAGGCGCACGGCCTGCCACTTGGTTAAGCGAATCACCAACGTTTTACTCAGTCGCAGGGGAATAATCGAAAGAGGTGAAAGAAATGGCAATTTCAAAAGAACGCAAGAATGAAATCATCAACGAATATGCTCGCCATGAAGGGGATACTGGTTCTCCAGAAGTACAAATCGCTGTATTAACTGAAGAAATCAACCACTTGAATGAACATGCACGCGTGCACAAAAAAGACCATCATTCATACCGCGGCCTAATGAAAAAAGTTGGTCACCGTCGTAACTTGTTAGCTTACTTACGTAAAACTGACGTTCAACGTTACCGCGAATTGATCAAACGTTTAGGCTTGCGTCGTTAATTTTAGTCAAAAAGAGTGGGATTCACATGAATCTCACTTTTTTTACTCGTATATCAATTAAGCAAAATTCCGTGATCAAGCTAGATGGACTCCTACTAACCAAATGAAAGCTGCTCAAAAAACGGCTTTCAGCAGTTTTCATTTGTTTAGTAGCGTCTTGCTTTCACGAGAAGGAAAAGGAGAAGTTATGTCAGAAAAACAAGTATTCAAAACGACATGGGGCGGCCGTCCCTTACAAATCGAAGTCGGTCAGCTAGCAAAACAAGCAAACGGAGCCGTTTTAGTCCGTTATGGAGATACAGTGGTCTTAAGTGCAGCTGTGGCCTCTAAAGAAGCAAAAGATACAGACTTTTTCCCATTAACGATCAATTATGAAGAAAAAATGTATGCAGCAGGGAAAATCCCTGGAGGTTTCATCAAACGAGAAGGTCGTCCAAGTACAGAAGCAACATTGACTGCCCGTTTGATCGACCGTCCGATTCGCCCAATGTTTGCGGAAGGCTTCCGTAATGAAGTCCAAGTAACGAACATCGTGATGAGTGTAGAAACTGACTGTTCACCAGCTATGGCAGCGATGTTAGGTTCTTCTTTAGCACTATCAATCTCAGATATTCCATTTGATGGTCCAATCGCAGGTGTAGAAGTTGGTCGTGTAAATGGTGAATATGTCTTGAATCCAACGGTAGAGCAAGCAGAACAAACAGATATCGAATTGACTGTTGCTGGTACGAAACAAGCGATCAACATGGTTGAAAGTGGCGCGAAAGAAGTTTCAGAAGAAGACATGCTTGGTGCATTGCTGTTTGGTTTTGACGCTATCAAAGAATTAGTTGCTTTCCAAGAAGAAATCGTTCAAGCAGTAGGAAAAGAAAAAATGGAAGTCACTTTACTGCAAGTTGATGAAGTATTGAAAAAAGAAATCTTTGATGCTTCTTACGCTACAATGAAAGCAGCAGTAATGACCGAAGAAAAACTTGCTCGCGAAGAGAACATTGAGCAAGTGAAACTCGATATTCGTGAAGCTTACGCTGAGAAATTTGCAGGTCACGAAGATGAAGATCACTTATTGAAAGAAGTCAAACAAATCACGGAAGATTTGGAAAAAGATGTCGTACGTGAATTGATTACCATCGATAAAATCCGTCCTGACGGGCGTAAATTGGATGAAATCCGTCCATTGTCATCAGAAGTCAGCTTATTGCCACGTGTACATGGTTCAGGATTGTTCACACGAGGACAAACACAAGCTTTATCTGCTTGTACACTCGCACCTTTAGGAGAACACCAAATCATTGACGGTCTAGGGGTTGAAGTCAGCAAACGATTCATCCACCACTACAATTTCCCTCAATTTTCTGTTGGTTCTACAGGACGTGCAGGATCTCCAGGTCGTCGGGAAATCGGACATGGCGCATTAGGAGAACGTGCATTGGCACAAGTAATCCCTTCAGAAGAAGAATTTCCTTATACGATCCGCTTGGTAGCAGAAGTATTGGAATCAAATGGTTCTTCTTCCCAAGCAAGTATCTGTGCTGGCACGTTAGCATTGATGGATGCAGGGGTACCAATCAAAGCACCTGTTGCCGGTATTGCGATGGGACTTGTTTCTGATGGTGAGAACTATACGATCTTAACAGATATCCAAGGGTTGGAAGATCATCTTGGCGATATGGACTTTAAGGTTGCCGGTACAAAAGATGGGATCACTGCTTTGCAGATGGATATCAAGATCCAAGGAATCACAGAACAAATCCTAACTGAAGCATTGACGCAAGCAAAACAAGCACGTATGGAAATCTTAGAAGAATTGACTTCAACGATTGCTGCTCCACGTGAAGAATTAAGCCAATATGCACCAAAAATCGAAATGATCCAGATCGAACCTGCTAAAATCAAAGACGTCATCGGTAAAGGCGGAGACACGATCAATGGAATCATCGATGAAACGGGTGTAAAAATCGATATCGATCAAGATGGAAAAGTAAGTATTGCTTCTGCTGATGCAGAAATGATCAAAAAAGCCATCAAGATCATCGAAGATCTGACAAAAGAAGTCAAAGTCGGTGAAGTTTATCTAGGGAAAGTTGTCCGTATCGAAAAATTCGGTGCATTCGTCAACTTGATCAAAGGAAAAGATGGACTTGTCCATATTTCTCAATTGGCAAACGATCGTGTCAATAAAGTCGAAGATGTTGTTAAGCTAGGTGATGAGATCCTTGTGAAAGTAACTGAAATTGATAAACAAGGACGCGTAAATCTGTCAAGAAAAGCAATGTTGAATGAAGATGGTTCAACGAAAAACGAAGCAAAATAATTTTAATTCTTATGAATATTGTGTCTTGTGATCAAGAAATTGGCAGGAGAACAACAATTATTCGAAAAAAGGGGACTGTGACAAAAAACTGTCACAGTCCTTTTTTGCGAATAAACGGTGTTCCAGAAGTAGCTTCTTCGGAAATAAGCCGAAATTTCACAAAAATTTGAGAAGCAATTTTCGTAAATTCCTTCTTATTTCTTGAAGCTGACCACTTCTGTCACAACCTCTTTTTGCTGAAATTTCTTGGTGCATATTTTTGGAGTCCTTCTAAATAAAGCGTAAAATAAAAGTGAGATAAAGGGACGAAGGAGGGGAAGGCTATGCTGAACTTTTTATGGTCGTTGTTTATCGGCGGTGTGTTAGGTTTGATAGCTGGTGCCATTTTGGGAAAGGAAGTCCCAGGTGGTGTATCTGGAAATATCATTATCGGCTTTTTAGGCAGCTGGCTTGGCGAATTTTTACTAGGGCCGCTTGGACCGGAACTTGGCGGTTTTTATTTGATCCCAGCATTATTGGGTGCAATTTTTTGCCTTGCTCTTTATTCATTTGTGGCAAGACGTATCAGGGAACGACCAAAGAAAGAATAATTTTATTCAAATAAGTTGACACTTCAGTGTGTTACTTGGATAATTAGAAGCAATTTAGGAAAGCGGGTGTCATGGATAAGAATATCGTCTATCATTCAAGCTTACCTAAAGGATATCCATATAACAAGAAATGGGGGGAAAACGTGGCAACAACGCACAATACCAAAAAAATATCAATGGCTGGCCTGCTTGTAGCGATGGGAGTCGTCTACGGAGACATCGGGACAAGTCCGCTTTACGTGATGAAATCGATTGTTGAAGATAATGGCGGATTGACAGGAATCAATCCTGATTTTGTTATCGGATCAGTCTCATTGATTTTTTGGACATTGACTCTACTAACAACGATCAAATATGTCGTGATTGCATTGAATGCAGATAACCATGGGGAAGGTGGAATTTTCTCACTCTACACACTTGTCCGAAAAGGTGGGAAATATTTGATCATTCCTGCAATGATCGGAGGAGCTGCCTTACTAGCGGATGGGGTATTGACCCCTGCTGTGACGGTAACGACTGCGATTGAAGGATTGCGGGGAATTCCGCAGTTTTTTGACCGGTTCGGTAATAACCAGAATGTGATCGTCATTATCACTTTAGTTATTATTTTTGTCTTATTCATGGTCCAACGCTTTGGGACAGATATTGTCGGAAAAGCATTCGGACCAATCATGTTCGCTTGGTTTACTTTTTTAGGAGTAATGGGGTTGCTGAATTTTAGCCAGGATTGGACAGTTATCCGTGCATTAAACCCTTATTACGCAATCCAGCTGCTTTTTAGTGCAGATAACAAACTAGGCTTGTTCATTCTTGGAAATATTTTCTTGGCTACGACAGGTGCAGAGGCGCTTTATTCCGATCTTGGACATGTCGGCAAACGAAATATTCGTTTGAGCTGGCCTTACGTCAAAATTTGTTTGGTTATCAATTATTTTGGGCAGGCTGCATGGTTATTGAATGTTTATCAAAACCCTGAAGCACAGCAAATCAAGAACCTGAATCCATTCTTCCAAATGATGCCTCAAAGTTGGATCGTGATTGGCGTTGCTTTTGCAACAGTTGCTGCGGTGATTGCTTCGCAAGCATTGATTACAGGCTCGTTTACGCTGGTTTCGGAAGCCATCAAGTTGAAACTGCTGCCTCGATTAAAGATCATGTATCCTGGGAACAGTATCGGGCAAATGTATATCCCAGCAGTCAATCTGATTCTATGGATCGCCTGTTCTTTAGTGGTTGTCACATTCCGAACCTCCCATCATATGGAAGCTGCTTATGGTCTGTCGATAACGGTGACCATGTTGATGACGACGGCACTGCTTTACTTTTATCTTATCCAAAATGGGCATTCTCGTTGGTTTGCATATTTAGTTACCTTTTTCTTTGGTGCAATAGAAGTCGTTTTCTTTATCTCAAGTGTCGTCAAATTCTTCCGTGGCGGTTTTGTAGCCGTTCTGATTGGTTTGATCATCTTAGTTGTGATGTTCATTTGGGAACAAGGAAACATCATCCGCGAATCGTCAACTGAGGATGTGTCTTTGAGAGATTATATCCCTCAGCTTAAAGAATTACGTGATGATACTTCTTTACCAATCTATCAGACGAATGTTGTCTTTCTGGTTCCTGATATGGCTGAAGATAAAGTGGGACGACAGTTTATCTATTCGATTTTAGATAAGCGACCTAAAAGAGCACGAGTCTATTGGTTTGTTCATGTGGAAGTGACGGATGAGCCATATACGAAAGAATATCAAGTAGATATGATGGGCACCGACTTTATTGTCCAAGTGAATCTGTTCTTAGGTTTCAGGGTCCAACAGGAAATCAACGTATATGTTCGCCAAGTCATCCATGATTTGATGAAACAAGGCCGTTTGCCAAAACAGCCACAAAGATACTCTCTGACACCAGGACGGGAAGTTGGCGATTTCCAATTTGTCCTGATTGATGAAGTAGTCTCCAATGTGACAACTCTAGGAAAATGGCAGCGTCAAATCATGCAGGCAAAACTGGCAATCAAAAAAATCGCTACCTCGCCAGAAACATGGTTTGGGCTAGAGTACAGTGAAGTAAAACATGAAACTGTTCCGCTTATCATTGGAAATACTCGGAAAACATGGTTGAAAGAGCGATTGTGAAAGTAGCGCTTTGATCTGAATTCAGCTTTTGAATACCGTTTTTATCAGAGATCATGAAAAAGCTGTTTAGCAACAAGTAATGCAATGCTTTTGAGTAAGAAGGAGATGTGGCATTTTTCAGCCACATCTCCTTTTTTATTCCTAATATAAATACGCATTATTTTCAATCTTTTTGTAGAAAAAGGGTACAATAGAAAAAGAGGAAGGCGGGAGAATATGGTTATCAATTTCATTATTTTATTTTTGATGATCGCAATTACTTCATTTTTTGTAGCAAGTGAATTTGCTTTAGTGAAAATCAGACGATCAAAATTGGAACAACTAGAAAAGGAAAACGTGAAGAACGCCAAGCTAGCTCTTCATGTTACACACCATTTAGATAATTATTTATCAGCTAGTCAATTAGGAATTACGCTAACCGGTCTGATCATCGGGTGGGTCGGTGAAGGCTCTGTCGCGGCTCTACTGGAACCAGTGATTGGTAAACTACCTTTCAGTTCGGCTATCAGCAGTACAATCTCTGTGGCGCTAGGATTTATTTTAGTGACGTATATCGATGTGGTTATTGGCGAACTGCTTCCTAAGAGCTATAGTATCGTCAATACGGAGAAGGTCGTCTTGTTCGTAGTCAAACCGCTTCATTATTTTTATAAAGTAATGTTTCCTTTTATTTGGGTATTGAATCATTCGGCGGCGGGTCTAGGAAAGCTTTTAGGTGTGCGCCTCGTATCTGAAGGAGAAGAAACCTTGTCTCAAGAAGAGCTGACATTAGTCGCATTGAATTCTTATGAAAAAGGAGAGTTGACCAAAGAAGAATATCATTATTTGGAAAACGTGTTTGAATTTGATGATACCTTGGCAAAAGATATACAAGTAGATCGTACGTCTATGCAAGTATTCGAAGCTTCAGAAACAGTAAAAGAAGCGATAAAAGCTTCGATCGAGCAAGGACATACTCGCTATCCAGTGATTTTAGAATCCAAAGACAATGTTCTAGGTTATGTTACCTTACCAGATTTGATCAAGCAATCTTATAAAGATGACCAACTGACAGTAGAACATTTGATTGAAGAGCCAATCGTCACAACTGAAACGATCCCTATAAAAAAATTATTGACGATCATGCGAAAAAAAGGAAAACATATTGCTATCTTAAAAGATGAATATGGAGGGACAAGCGGCTTAGTGACGATTGAAGATATTTTAGAAGAAATCGTCGGGGAAATCCGGGATGAGACAGATTTGGACGAAGCGTTGATAGCGGAACAGTCAGATGGCTCTTATATCGTCTCCGGCAAACTAACATTAGATGATTTCCAACGTTATTTTCATGTAGAGATTCCAGAGTTTGAAGAAACGAATTTTACTACACTTGCGGGATTTGCTTCTAGCCGATACAAAGAAATAAACGCAGGAACGATCATTGAGATTGCCTCATTTCGCTTCACGGTATTAGAATACCAGCATGCACATATCGATTATTTCAAAGTAGAGACCATGGAAAGAGAAGCAGAATAAATGAAAAAGGGCTGTGACAAAAAATGTCACAGCCTTTTGTTATCTAAAAAAACTGTTTTCGGTAAACGAAGAAGATATTTTCAATAAAAGTTTTCATTTTTAGCCGCACCGATTTCTTTTAATCAAGGTTACCTTGCTTCGGCATGTTCTAACGTGAAATGCTCCTCTTCACCCATGTGTTTCAATTGTTTCATCGAACGCATGTAAGAGTAAAGCAACACAGCAACAGAGCCGATCCAAGCTAGAGGAGAAGCTGCTGCGGCTCCTGGATACCCCCACATTCCTGTAAGAACGATAGCTGCAAAAGAACGCATAAGCAATTCCATCATACCGGCGATCGTAGGAATCTTGCTTTGTCCAAGACCTTGAAGCGTGTAGCGTAAAATGAACAGGACTGCTAAGATCCAGTAAAGAGACCCATTGATATTGAAGTAGGTTTGTGCTAATTCAAATACATGTGTTTCTGATGGGCTAACAAACAGTTGAACAAAGAAATGTCCAAAGAAAATGACGATAGCACCTGCTAAAAGACTAAATCCGACACTCATCAATAAAGTTTGTCGTACACCTTGCAAGATTCGGCCATATTCCTTTGCACCATAGTTTTGTGCAGTGAAAGTCGCCATTGCGATACCAAATGACATCATCGGTTGATTGGCAAATTGATCAATACGACCAGCAGCGGCTTGAGCAGCCACAACATCTGTCCCTAAGCTATTTAGCGCTGCTTGTAATACGATAGCACCGACAGCGATGATTGAAGACTGGAACGCCATTGGCAAAGCTGCATTTAGATGTACACGAAACTCTTCTTTGTCAAAATTGAAATCTTTTTTGCGTAACTGTAATAAAGGCATCTTTTTCTTGATATACACAAGACACAGTACGCTAGAAGAAACTTGTGCGATTACGGTAGCAATAGCTGCACCTTCCACACCCATACCAAAATAGATAATAAAAATCAAATCAAGTACGACATTGATGATGACCGCAATGATCAGAAAGAATAATGGTGTGCGGCTGTCACCAAGTGCGCGAATGACATTAGAAAGCAAATTGAAACTGACGGATGCAAAGATCCCTAACAAAATAATTGAAATAAATGTTTGTGCTTGATCAATTATTTCAGGAGGAGTTTGCATCAACTGAAGCATCGGACGAATAAACAGGAGACTCAGGACAGTTAAAATCACAGTGACGACAAGACTAATAACAACACTAGCAGCAAAACTTTTCTTCAGACCCCGATAATCTTTTGCACCGTAACGTTGTGCAGTAATAATGGCTAAACCAGCTGTTAACCCTTGGGCAAAACCAATGATCAAAAATGTCAGGCTTCCAGTTGCACCAACCGCTGCCAGCGCATTTTTACCTAGTGTCTGACCCACGATGATCATATCGATCATATTATAAAACTGCTGAAAAACGTTTCCGATCAGTAAAGGAACAGTGAACAGCAAAATCAGTTTAGCGGGGCTTCCTTTTGTTAAATCGCGCATCTTTTAAACTCCTTATATCTTTAAAATTTAGTTAGTAGTATATAGCGTTTATCCTGAGAATACCAATTAGAAATCAATGATAATTGATGAAATTCCATAAAAAGAAGCCAAGAATTGAGTCAAAGAATCAACAACTTGGCCTGGTCTGTAAATAAGGGACATCCACGTTTATCTATCACCTTAATATTGTCTGATCTCACTTGGTAAAAGGATCGTTTCTCTCGTACCGTCATCATAGGCGTATACTTGAGCAGGAAATTGGTTCGAATAGGCAAACGGCAAATCAATATCCATTTCCACATTGCTTCCTGCTTGAGAAAAATGCATCGTCACTTTTCCACGATTTTCGATCAAATCAAAGGTTAATATATTTTCTAATGGAATGACTCCCTTAAGATCTAGGTCAATAATAAACCATATACTGTCAATCAATTCATCTGGCAAACTTGATACTACACCAACTGAAGCGTAACGGTTGCGGCTGCTATCAAAACTTTCAAACATCTGGTTAACCTCCTTCGAATCAACGAATGTTTTTATTTTTATAATCAATCATAGGATAAACTAGAAATACTTACTTTAACGAGGGTTCATTCTAATAAAGAATCAGGAAAAATGCAACAATAATTGAATACTTTTTTTCAAACTATAAATTTTTATAAAGGTACCATAAAAATATGCGAGGGAAAGCTTGGTAAATCAGCATTTTTCGTTTGCAAAGCTATTTACAAAAGCGGAAGCCCCATATGAAAATAAACGATTAGAAATAAAAAAGGCGTGTTAAAAGCTGCTGACCCGCCGCTTCTAACACCACCTGATTGTTTCAGTATTATTCTTCTTTTGAACCGATTACTTCTGGTTCGCCACCTTCACCTGTGCTTTCTTCTTCTTCACTTTGAGCGACTACAGCAGCAATTTGTTCTTCACTGTCGGTCACGAACTTGTAATCGTCGTTTTTTGGAAGATCGGCTACTGTAATAGAATCGCCTAATTCCAAGTTTGTCACGTCGACTTCAATTCGTTCAGGCAATTTGTCTGGTGTAGCAGATACGACTACTGTATACAAGTTTTGAGCTAACACTCCACCCGATTTAACACCAACTGATTCGCCAACAAGAACGACTTCTGTTTCGACTTCTGTTTCTTCCGACATGTTGACAGATAGAAATTCTGCATGTTCGAAATGATTAGTAAAAGTGTTCGTTTGGATCTTATGAACCAATGTATTGACTTTTTGTCCGTCAATGTCCATCGTGATAACTTTGTTTGCTCCATGTTCACGCAGCAATTTGCTTAGTGTCAAACCATCGAATGAGATAGGGGTACTTTCTATTTTATACCCATAAACAACAGCTGGAACTTTCCCTTCATGACGAAGTTTATTTCTTAATGAACGGGGACGTACTTCTCTTTTACTTACTTCTAATGATACTGACATAACCAAAATTCCTCCTTAAAATGTGACTGTCTGCTTTGGTAACGGACAGATTTTATTTAAGTGAATTCTAAAGGCTAATCTCTTGCACATCATCGAAGGCAGGGCGCTTAAAAAAACGCAAAAGGAGAGATGTGCGCATCTCCCCTTAGAAAGTCAGGATTCAACTTTTCTCCACCAGGTCATTACGCTGTGTATGAGAAATCCAATTCACTTTACTCTTTAACCGTAACGCGAACTGCTAGTTAAGTCAAGGAATAACGTTGATGATTTATTTGCAAGCAAACATATTCAAGGTATAATTCTTATTAGTAATAAGAAAGGAAACGGTATGCGCTTAGATAAATTAATAGAAGAAAAATTAGAAACGACACGTAAGGAAATGAAGCGGCTGTTTGCTTTGAAGCAAGTGATGATCGATGGCACAGTCGAATTTCGACAAAATCGAAATGTAGACAGTTTGCTGCATCGGATTGAAGTAGCAGGTGAACATTTAGAAACAAATGAGTCCTACTATCTTCTCAACAAGCCTAAAAAAGCTGTGACTGCTGTGTCAGATCCAGAAAAGACGACGGTAATCGATCTGATTGCAAGTGCCGATCGTTTTCAGCCGCTCTATCCAGTGGGAAGACTGGATAGAGATACAACAGGACTATTGCTGATTACTTCGAATGGCCAATTGGGATATGAAATGCTCCTTCCTGAAAAAAAGGTCTCAAAGACTTATCAAGCAGTGGTGAACGAAAGGGTGACATCAGCAGACGTAGCAGCATTTGAAAAAGGAATCGTATTCGCTGATGGGTACCAATGCCAGTCGGCTAATCTAAAAATACTCAAAGCAGACAAGCACCAAAGTACCGTTTTATTGACGATCCAAGAGGGGAAATTCCATCAAGTCAAAAAGATGTTTTTAGCCCAAGGAAAGAAAGTGATCGCATTGAAGCGGTTAAGCATGGGACCATTGGAATTAGATGAACAGTTGGCAGTAGGCGAGTACCGATCGTTGACGCTAGCAGAGATGAAAAAGTTAAGTATTTATTTTAAATAGGAGATCAAAAAGATGAGATATAACACTTTATTGTTTGATGTTGATGATACATTGCTAGACTTTCAACAAACTGAGGCAAATGCTTTAAGTGCTTTGTTCGCAGAGCAAGGGATCACATTGACACCAGAAATCAAAACGAGCTATAAGGCTTTGAATCATCATTTATGGCAGGAATTTGAAAAGGGCAGACTATCACGAGAAGAAGTAACAGGCAGTCGTTTTGGATTACTCTTCCAGCAATTTGGGAAAACAGTAGATAGTCGCCAAATGGAGAAACGCTATCGTCACTACTTGAATCAAGGACATGATCTTGTTCCGGGAAGTCTAGAACTTCTGAAAAAGCTCCATCCTCACGCCGAACTTTATATTGTAACGAACGGTGTGTCGCATACTCAATATCAGCGTTTAACAGATGCAGGAATGCTTGATTATTTTAAAGATATATTTGTCTCAGAAGCTGTCGGAGCGCAAAAGCCGATGAAAGAATTTTTTGATCATGTATTTTCCCACATTCCTGATCTTGATAAAAAGCAGACGGTGATCATTGGTGATTCACTGACTTCTGATATCAAAGGAGGGAACATGGCAGGGATCGATACGATTTGGTTCAATAAAAACAAATTGCCGGAAATCGAAGAGATCCAACCCACTTATCGAATTGATTCTTTAGAAGAACTTTACTCATTATTGGAAATTGAAAAGGATTAATTTTCAGAAAAATATAGCATTTTCGTGTTTTTTCGCTATAATAGATTAGAATGAAAAAACGGATACGAAAGAGGTTTTAGTCAATGACAAAAAGCAAGCCAATTATCATTGGTGTGACGGGTGGGTCAGGAAGCGGAAAGACAAGTGTCAGCCGTGCGATTTTCAACAACTTCCCGGACCATTCCATCATGATGCTTGAACAAGATTCTTATTATAAGGATCAGAGCCATTTGAGTTTTGAAGAACGATTGAACACAAATTACGATCACCCTTTTGCCTTTGATAATGATCTGCTGATTCAGCATGTAGGCGACTTACTGAACTATAAAGCCATTGAAAAACCCGTGTATGACTATGTAGCGCATACAAGAAGTCAGGCAACGATCATTCAGGAACCAAAAGAAGTGATCATTCTAGAAGGAATCCTGATCTTAGAAGATGAACGTCTGCGTGACTTGATGGATATCAAGGTATACGTAGATACAGACGATGATATTCGTATTATTCGTCGTATCAAACGGGATATGGAAGAACGGGGACGCACATTGGACTCCGTGATCGAGCAATATTTGACAGTTGTTAAACCGATGTATCATCAATTTATCGAACCAACGAAGCGCTATGCGGATATCATTGTTCCAGAAGGCGGAGAAAACCACGTTGCTATTGATTTGATTACAACAAAAGTGGCTAGTTTCTTAAACCATAAATAGTGCGCAGCGAAACAGTTGAACGGACTGCGACCGTTTGAAAAGCAAGGATCCTGCTTTTTGAACAGTCACCAGTCAACTGTTTTTTTATTTATAACAAGAGGTTGTGAAATCAGCGTCTTGACTTGAGTATTAGAGAGAAAAAACGGAAAAATAGTTCCTTATATTTTACCGTTTTTTGAGCTAATACCGAAGGTC